>JAHFJK010000065.1 GCA_023245915.1 Candidatus Doudnabacteria bacterium
CATAAAACACTATCGATACCGCTACAAAGACAACCACGGCCACAATGCGCATCCATTTCCACTTAATGTGCTGAAGTGTGAGGTATATAAAAAACGCGGCAAAAATAAACGCAATGAAAAAGCCGATTGCCTGTACGATGTATGACCATGTATATGAAAGAAGCAACATGTTTAAAAATTATTTTAATAATTCTTCCATTGAAACGCCTAACGACTTGGCGATCTTTTGGATTGTCTGAACGCTCGGTTTTGTAACGACTCCACCCTCAATCTTGGTGAGTGTGGAGTATTTGATATTGGCTTTTTTCGCCAAGTCGTCCTGCGTCAATCCTTGTTTTGTTCGTATTCGCTTAATGTTCTGTGATATAGTTGCCATGGTATGCTACTTTTGATAGTATAGAAATATGAGCCATTACTTTCTTTGCTCACAAAACAAGGATAGCATTATTTATGGTTTTTTTCAATTGCTAGCGGCGAAGCCGCGAGGCAATCTCTCTCCCAAAACGCGAAAGTACTACTGGCGGAAGCGGAGGGATTCGAACCCTCGAGCCCTTTGACAGGCTGCGCGCTTTCCAAGCGCGTGCACTCGACCACTATGCGACGCTTCCTCGTCGCAACTTGCTCCGGGCTTTCGGTCCCGATTGAAATCGGGAGCCTCTCGCCCTACGCAGTTGCTCCTCTTTCCCAAAAATCCGTGCTTGTCCCAATTTCATTGGGACTGCGCTCCTGATTTTGGGAACCCTTTTTTCTTGAATCGTGATAATTTTATCATGGAAACAAAGCTTTTGTCGAGACGATTATAGGACGATTATAGGTTGTAGTAGTCGTTGACACAAAAACCAGCATCCACTAACATTAATACATGGCTATAGATTTAAGCGAAGTAGTAAATAAATATAAGGGTCTTTGGGTTGGTTTAAAAAAGGAAGACCAAACAACAGTTGTTGCTTCCGGCACAACAGTTAAAGAGGTTATGGAAAAGGCCAAGCGGGTTGGCTATCCTCAACCAATCCTCTTTAAAGTTCCTACCCAAATTATTCCGTTTGTAGGCGGTTTTCAGGCAGTCTGAAATATGAAATTTGATTATTTTAAAATCGCTCTGCCACAAGGGTCTGGCTTTTTTGGCCATTCCGTATTACGGCCCATTATTCCTATAGGGCCCTGGCAAAAATAACTTCCCAGCTTTGCTTCCATCTCCGCCGCCATCTTTGGCTTTTCTTCGGTCACAAAATGTTCAATGTAGCTTGGGCTACATCTCACATTTTGTTCGGTCAGAAAAGCCAAATCTGGGGCAAATCCGGAACCAAACCAAGGTAACTTATTTTTGCCAGGACCCATAGGGATTATTGCCGACAAGGAAAAATTAGACTACGCCGCACTTATAGATTCGGGTGCAGATTTTTGTATATTTGCCGTTGAGCTGGCTGAATATTTGGGGATTGATGTGCGTTCGGGAAGAAAAGAATTTTTTGGCGGCGTGCAAAACGTTTCTCCTTCCGCAGGTTATTTGCACGAGGTTACTTTAAACGTTGGCGGCTGGGACTTTAAAACAACAGTCGGATTTTCTTATGATATTGCAAAAGATGGCTACGGAATTTTGGGGCAAAAAGGATTTTTTGATATTTTCAGCGTCAAGTTTGATTACCAAAAAGAAGAGATAGAGCTCAAGCAAAAACAGCCGGAGAGTTAAAAAGAAGGAATGGTTGCGACAAAGCGGGGATAAGGGTAAAATACGTAAGGGAAATAATTAGCCTAAAATTATATGGAAAGAAAATTTAGCCCTGAAGACAAAGGCTGGAGAAAAGATGCCGCTAAGGCAATACGCTCACAGCGAGAGGTGGACAGAAGACGCGGAGAAAATTTTACTTATGATCTTATGAGGAATCAGGGAGTTATGGAGTATTTGGTTCAGTTACGCGGATTGAAGCATTTTTTAAATTATGCGCGCTTGTTGTCTGAAAACCCAAAAATTTTAGATGTTGGCGCGGGAGTGACAAGGGCCTTTGCCGATCTATCAAAAATTAAAGAATGGACAGAAGGCTTGGATTTAAAGGCAACCTCCCTGCATATGGATAAGGATGTTAATAAATTTTTGGGGAAAGAAAATGTGACTTTAACGTCTGTGGAACAAATGAGGCGGATTAAAGACGGAGAACTTGCGGGAATAATTTCTGTTCATGGGATTGGGTTTACTAAAGCGCCCAAATTAGCGGCAGAAAGTGTAAACAGAGTTTTAATGCCGGGCGGAGCCATAAAAGCGGTTTTTGGTTTTGATTTTGTCACACAGAAAGATACATTGGGCCTGTTCCAACGCGAACTAACCCATTGTTTTAGAGATTTAAAGTTTGACACAAATGTTTCCACCTCCGAAGCGCCATCACAACCGGGACAAAGGTTAATTATGCTAAATTTAACTGCAATAAAACCTCCAACACAAGAAGGCTATAGCGCCGCAGAATTATTTAAGGCTGATTCGAATGATATGGAGAATCAAGCTGATTTTTTAATGGACGAAGGATTTAAGTTTGTTCGGCCTGATATCCAGAAAAAGCATTTGAGAAAAAAGTAGAATTTATTAATCTCCCGTAGTACTTCACTTAAATCAAAAATCGCCCAGAATTTTCGGGCGATTTTTATTGCTTTTCAAAATTCACCAACAGTTTTCCTTATCGGGTTCCCCTCTCCAATTCCTGGAGAGGGGTTAGATGTTGCGGTCAAGGGCGGAATAAGGGTAAAATACAGCTAAACAAACTTATGCCTGACAAAAATATTTTAAACGTTTTCATAGATGAATCCGGCACTTTGCCTGACCCGAAAGATAAATTTCTTGTGATTTGCGCCGTAGTTGCCAGGGAAGCGCGCGAAGCTGAAAATCTCATTAGCCGCGTACTCGAATCCCTGAAACAGACTAGGGATTCTTTAAAGCTGAAAGAATTAAAATTTTATCATGCGAGGCAAGCTGTAAAGAGAGTTTTTCTCGCCGCAATTGTGTCTGCGGGGTTAGAAATTTTTACTTTAGTTGTTGATAAAAAGCATAGAAAGATCCCTGACAGCCCCGAGAACTTCGCAATACTGCTTGCTGAATTGGTAAGCGAAATATTTTTTTGGTATAAGCTCGAAAAGCTGAATTTGATTATAGACCGTCATTTTTATCAAAGACGCGACCAAGAAAAATTTGATGAAGCGCTAAGAAGTTGTTTAAAATACAAAGCAGAATGGCAATTGCAAATCAAGCATTTGGCCAGCCAATCAAACCTCTCGGTAAATATTGCTGATGTATGCGCCGGAGCGGTTTTATGGAAATATTCACGCGGGAATACGCAGTTTTACGATATAATCAAAGACAGTATTTTAGTTGAGAAAATTTCCGGCCAACCGGAAATTAAGAAAAAGCAGCTTAAAGTAAACAAAAACTCACCTGAACCGGCGTAAGCGCCCATCCAAGGTGAGATTTAATATTATTATAGCAAAGCCTGAAAAAATGTCAATGGCCGAGTAACAAATTTTTTTATGAATGACCCAACGTTACAAGAGATTAAAGATCGGTTAAATGTCGCTGACGTAATTGCCGGTTACATCCCTATAAAAAAGGCGGGAGTCAATTTTAAGGCGGCTTGTCCTTTTCATCATGAAAAAACTCCGTCCTTAATCATAAGCCCGCAAAAACAGATTTGGCATTGCTTTGGCTGCGGCGAAGGCGGAGATGTTTTTGGCTTTGTCCTAAAATACGAAAATTTGGAATTTCGGGACACGCTGAAAATTTTGGCGGACAAAGCCGGAGTAAAATTGCCCTCCTATCGGCCGGAAAATAAACAACAGCAGGATGAAAAAGAATTTTTATTAAGGATAAACGATTTTGCGGCACGCTATTACCATAAAATTTTAATTTCATCGCAAACGGGAAAAGCCGCCTTAGAGTATTTGAAAAATCGGGGACTGACAGACGGCACAATCAAACGTTGGCAAATAGGTTTTGCGCCAGATGATTTTCACGCGCTGGAAAAAGCTCTGGCCACAAAAAAAGTGTCATCTGCCGACTTAGTTAAAGCCGGAGTTTCGGCAAAAAATGAGCGTGGGCAAATGTATGACCGTTTCCGCGGGCGGATTACTTTCCCCATCTACAATTATTTTGGAGAAACCGTCGGCTTTTCCGCGCGTTTACTAAAGGAGAATCCTAACGCGGGAAAATATGTCAATAGCCCTGAAACTTCCATCTATAACAAGAGTAAAATTTTGTTTGGATTAAACTTTGCCAAGGAAGCCATTCGAAAAAAAGACGAAGCTGTGGTGGTGGAAGGGCAAATGGACTGTATAGCCGCGCATCAGGCAGACTTTACCAACACAGTGGCAACGTCAGGCACGGCTTTAACAGAGCAGCAGCTAGCCCAATTGTCACGCCTCACCAAAAATTTAAAATTTTGTTTCGATGCTGATGCTGCCGGCCAGGCCGCGGCCAGAAGAGCCGGGGAGTTGGCGCTAAAGTTGGGATTTAGATTAAAATTAGTTATTCTCCAATCATCAGCGCAATCTGAAGACCAGCAATTGGCTAAAGATCCGGACGAATTAATTAAAAAATCCCCCGGACTTTGGGAAAAAGTAGTCAGTGAAGCTGTGTGGTTTTTGGACCACTATATTGATCAAGCCGACGCATTATTTCCTCCCGGTTCAGTGGAGCAAAAAATGTATTTGAGCAAAGAGGTGGTGCCGTTTTTGGCTTTTGTGAGCGATCCGCTTGAGCAGGACCATTACATTCGCAAAATTGCGACCAGGTTTTTGATTTCGGAAAAAGTTATTCGGGACCAGATTAAACCGGGGAATCAGCAAATAAGTGAATCCCCCTTCGCTGAAGCTTCGGGGGACAGGTCAGCAGATAAGTTAATAAGCAAAACAGGGTCGGGCCTGCTTTTGCAAAAAGAAGTACTTGGCGGCATGCTATTTTTTTTGGATTTTATTGAAACTATAGGCCGCAAAATTGCGCTGGAAGATTTTGAAGACGAAGAAATCAGAAAGCTTGTGAATATATGGCTGAAGTCAGGTGCAAAGGAGCTTTCGGTCAATGAGCACCCGCTGGCCAAAGAAGCCATATTTATGTTAGAATCACAGTTGGGTGAACTGGAAGGTAACAGGGAAATTTTGAGAAAAAATTTGGAAAAGTCTTTTGCGCTGTTTAAAGTCAGCGCTTTAAAACGCAGGCAGCAGAGTCTGCAGGCGGAAATAAAAGCCGCGGAAGTTGCGGGCAACAAAATAAGGCTTGATGAGTTGAATCGTGAATTTGCGGATGTGTTGAAAGAAAGATCGGAGTTTGAAAAAAACCTATAAGATTGACAAAATTGAGCAAAATTAAATAAAATTGACAAAATTTACCAGCAATTATTTTTGCCAATTATGTCAATTTTTTAAATTTTTGTCATTTATTTTATGGCCAAGAACAAGAAATCATCAAAGCATAAAAAAAAGCGTAAGCTTTTGAAACGCAAGGCAGTCAAGAAAATAATCAAAAGGCGCCTAAAAGCCAAAGCTAAAAAACTTAAGGCCGCAGAAAAAGCGCAGGCTGCTTTGGCAGTGGCTGCTCCTGCTGTCGACACAGAACTCTTGGTTAAAAAGTTAATGGATAAAGCAACGGAACGCGGTTTTGTGACCGAAGCCGAAATTTTGCACGCTTTGCCATTTTTTGAAGATAATATTAGCTCTTTGGAAAAGGTCATGGACGCTTTGGAAAAGCGTGGCATTGAAGTTGTTGACCAGGAAGTCGCCAGCGTCTGGGAGCAGGGCAAACCACAGGTAAGTGATGACCAGCAACCAAAGAAAGGCAAAGGCAAAAAGAAAAAGCAGGAAGAAACTGTGGATGCTTTTGATTTAGGGGACATTTATGACGACAGTATTCAAATGTACTTGCGTGAAATCGGCAAGGTGCAGCTGCTGAAGGGAGAGGAAGAAGTGGAATTGGCAAAAAGGATTGGCAAAGGCGATGTAGCTGCGCGCAAAAAACTTACCGAAGCTAACTTACGATTGGTGGTCAGCATTGCCAAAAAGTACATGGGCAGAAATTTGGGGCTTTTGGATTTAATTCAAGAGGGCAATCTCGGACTGTTTAGGGCTGTTGAAAAATTTGATTGGAGAAAGGGTTACAAATTTTCCACTTACGCCACTTGGTGGATTCGCCAGGCCATTACCCGAGCGCTGGCTGACCAGAGTCGTACCATCCGTATCCCTGTGCATATGGTGGAAACCCTGAACAAGTACGCCCAAGCCGAGCGCTCGCTTGTCCAGGATTTAGGCCGCGAGCCTCTCCCTGAAGAAATCGCCGCGGAAATGGGCATTGAGGTGGAAAAAGTTTATCATCTTAAAAAAATTTCGCAGGAGACAGTTTCCATTGACTCGCCCGTCGGAGAAGACGACGGTGAAGATTCCAGCTTGGGCGATTTTATTGTAGATGAAGACACCACCAAACCCAATGAAGTCGCGGGCAGGCAAATATTAAAAGAGTATGTCGGCAATATTTTGAATGACTTAGACCCGCGCGAACAAAAAATTTTAAAAATGCGTTTCGGCCTGGAAGACGGAGTAACTCATACTTTGGAAGAGGTGGGCGAGGAGTTCGGCGTGACGCGCGAGCGTATCCGCCAAATCGAATCAAAGGCTTTGGAAAGAATACGCGAGCATATCGACATTAACAAATTAAGAGATTACTAGACAAAAAATTTTAACTGTGGTATAATAATATCAAAACAGGTAGAAATTGCTTGGGTAGATAGCTTTATGAAACCAAAATAGCTTATTTTAGGGCAAAATTTATCCCTTTAGATAAGGGACTGTTGATGAATGTGCTTTTCAGACGAAATT
>JAHFJK010000014.1 GCA_023245915.1 Candidatus Doudnabacteria bacterium
AATTAACAATTAACAATTAACAATTAACAATTAACAATTAACATATTTATGGAAATAATTTTATTTATCGCAATAATCATTTTGTTTTTTTGGATTGCCAGCCTGAGCAACAAAGTAGTCGTTTTAGAAAAAAGACTCAAACAGGGGGTGGTTTCATCAAATGCGGAAAAATCGGAAGGCTACAAAGTAGATGAAAAACCTAAGGAAATATTTGCGCCCAAACCGCCTGTTGAGTATGGCCAAGCAGTTCTATCAACTCCCATGACAGAAGCCCAGCAAACCGAGCTAGCCACCAATTGGCTTAACCGGATTGGCATTGTAGCCGTGGTTTTGGGCATGGTTTTCTTTTTTAAATATGCGATTGACCAGGGTTGGATAACCCCTTGGATGAGAATTATTATTGGCTTTTTGGTTTCGGGGTTGTTGGTTTACTTAGGCGAGTTGTGGAAAGAAAAATACGGCAAGCGCGCCCAGGCCCTTTCGGGCGGCGGCATTGCCTTGTTTTATTTTACAATTTTCGCAGCCTACCAATTTTACAACATTATGCCTCAGCCAGTAGCCTGGGCCATAATGCTCGCGGTGGCCGCGCTGTCTGTCTGTCTGTCTTTTAGGTATTCTTCACTCGTCCTGGGAGTTTTGGGCTTTTTTGGCGCTTATGGCAGTCCTTTGATGTTAAGTTCCGGCAGGGACCAGCAAGTCGGGCTGATTGTTTATTTAACCGTAATGAACATAGTTGCCCTGGCGATTTGCGTCAAAAAGTTCTGGGCGGAATTATTATTTTTAGGCCTACTGGGCACGATAATTGATTATCTTTTTTGGGCCCATACTTATTCCAGCCAGCAAAATACTTTTACCAGTATATTTTTTGTAATTTTGACTAGCTTGCTGATGGTTTTGGGCGCGCCGGCTTTGCTTCGATATCACCGCGGAAATAATGCCGTGCCGGAATTTATAGACAAAAATTTAAGCGCGCTGTATATTTTTGCCGGCGCCTTTTATTTCTTTTCCATTTGGGTTTTGCTCAACCGCGACTTCCATAATTTTTTGGCGCCAATCGCCCTTTTAGGTTCGGTAATTTTCTTTTTTGCCTACGCGCTGGCTGACAGGCTGGAATATCGCGCAATAAATTATTGTCTGTCTTTTGCAGGAGGCGCGCTGTTGGTGTCAGCCGCCCTGTGGCAATTTGACGGCAAAGCCCAAGGGTTGGCTCTGCTGGGCATTGCCCTGCTTGGCACAAGTCTGGGTTTTTTGGCCAAACGGGAAGAGTTAAGGGTCTGGGGGCTAATTGTGCTATTTCTGTCTTTGTTTAAATCTTTATTCGAGCCTTATGCCGCGCAAGATGAAGTATTTTTGTTCAATGCCAAATTCGGTTTAATGTTTGCCAATACGCTGGCTATGCTGTTTGTCGGCTGGATGTACAGCAAATTTCCAGTATCAAAATTTGAAGAAAACGCTTCGGATGTGGTGTATGCAACAGCCAGCCTGCTGCTTTGGTTTGCGGTGTCCTGGGAAATAGTCGAGTACTTGAGGAACTCCGAAAGTTCAAACGCCAGGAATTTGCTTTTGAGCCTGTGGTGGGTTATGTACGCGGTTATTTTAATGATCACGGGTAGCTTAACCCGGCGTTCGGTATTCAGAAAAGTTTCCATAGCTTTGTTTGCCCTAAGCATTTTAAAAGTTTTTTTGTACGATGTTCAGGCTTTGGACACCCCGTATCGAGTTGTTGCCTTTATAGTTTTGGGCGTAATTTTACTTTCTGTTTCTTTTTCCTACCGCAAAAATAAGGAAAAGATTGTAAATTTTTTGGAAGGAGATACTTTAAAGTAAGGTTTACAGCGCACTATTATACAATCTTGTATGATAGTGCTGAGAATTTATGAAAAAATACCTATTAAATTTACAAAGTAATCAAAAATTAAAGGCAAATTTATGAAAAAACAACAAATCGCAATCGCGATAGTCAGTATGGCAGCGGCGGCTATTCCGTTAACAATTTTAGCGGACAATGCCACCAGCACGGCCACAACAACAGGTTTTTCCAACTTTCAGGGATTGCAAATGCCCCAAGGACCGCAAATACACCAGGGCTTGCAGATGCCGGAACCGCAGCAGGCGCAATACCCTGACGGCCCCAGGTTAATAAAATTGGAAGACAGCAAGTTTGTTTACTGGGTTTCGCCAAATAACATAAAAATCCCCATGTGGGGCGACGCGGTTTTTAAATCGTACGGAAATGACCCATCTGACGTCCAAACCGTGGCGCAGGAGGAATTTAATTATTATCCCGACGCCAGGTTTGTGCGGCTGATTGATTCAGCAAGAATTTATAAACTGGACGGCTGGTACAGGCACTTTATTCCCTCGGCAATCTGGAATGATTCGGGCCAAGACGCCAGCGAAATTATAGATATTAACCGCACGGATTTTAATTCCTATAAAAACGGTCCTGATATTAAAGACGGAGCCGAATTATAAGGACATATATTGAAATCAACTGGTGTAAAAATTTTAGCTTCTCCATAAAGTCGAAGTCTAAAATTTTTATAAAAAACAAAATAGCTTCTCCATAAAGTCGAAGAATATTTTGTTTATCTGCAAAATGATAAATCTAAATCCCAAAATCGGCCAAAAAGATATTGAACAAGAAGCCACGCGTAAAGGCTACGGGCAGGGGGTTTTAGCTTTGGGCGCGATGGATGAAAGCGTAGTGGTCTTGACCGCGGATTTGGCAGAAAGTACCGCGGTTTTGGATTTTGGCAAAAAATATCCGGAAAGGTTTGTGGAATGCGGTGTGGCAGAACAAAATATGATGGGAATTGCGGCCGGCCTTGCGCTTTATGGAAAAACAACTTTTGTTTCTTCATATGCCACTTTTTCACCAGGGCGGTCTTGGGACCAATTGCGCGTTTCAGTTTGCTATAGCCAGGCTAATGTAAAAGTTGCTGGCGCGCACACGGGAATATCGGTAGGACCGGATGGCGCAACGCATCAGGCGCTGGAGGATGTGGCCATGACGCGCGTTTTGCCAAATTTAACCGTTGAAGTGCCTTGCGACGCAATAGAAGCCAGAAAGACGGTTTTAGCGCTTGGTAAAATGAAAGGGCCGGCGTATTTTAGACTTGGAAGATCAAAAACTCCCATAATTACGGCTGAACAAACACCTTTTGCCGTTGGTAAAGCGGAAATTTTCAAAGATGGCAAAGATGTTGCTATAATAGCTTCAGGTCCAGTGTTGTATAATGGGTTATTGGCGGCAATGGATTTGGAAAAAGAGGGTATATCAGCAATGGTAATAAATAACCATACCATCAAGCCGATTGATATTGCTACAATCGTGGATGCGGCAAAAAAATGCGGCGCTGTTGTTACCCTAGAGGAACATCAGATTATGGCCGGTTGTGGATCCGCAGTTTGCGAAGTGCTTGCGATGAATTATCCGGTGCCTGTGGAAATGGTCGGCATGCCCAACACTTTTGGCGAAAGCGGCCAGCCGGAAGAGTTGATAGAAAAGTATGGGATGGGGAAGGGTGCGGTTGTGGAGGCGGTGAAAAGAGTTTTGAAGAGAAAGTCAGCTTAAGCTTGTCATTCCGGAATCCCTCACCTTTTAGGTTAGTTCAGGATATTTAAAAGGTGAGGGATGTCCGGAATCCAGAAATATGATTAAATCCTATTATGTTTATATCCTCGCGAGCAAAAGAAACGGCACATTATACACAGGAGTCACAAACGATTTAATTAAAAGAATTTGGGAACACAAAAATGATGTTATAGAAGGCTTTACCCAAAAATATCAAGTGCACCACTTAGTCTACTTTGAAGAAACCAACGATATTATGGCAGCTTTGGAAAGAGAAAAGCAACTTAAAAAATGGCACAGGCAATACAAAATTAACCTTATAGAAAAAGATAATCCTTTTTGGAAGGATTTATATAAGGATCTGATCAATTGAAAATGGATTCCGGACATTTTGTGCCCAAATAATGCCAAAAACACAAAATTCCGGAATGACAGAGAAAAGTTTATGAAAATTTTTAGTCTGGCAACAAAAAAACATTTGGTGGGGTGGGCTTTGATTTTAGGTTTTGCAACAGGCCTTTTAGTGCATAATAATACTTTCGAAGGCAATGCTTGTATCGCGGTTGTTGGGATTGGGGCTTGTCCAGTTGGCTTTGCCGGTTGGCCTCTGCGTTATACTTTGGTTCATGCAAATAAATTAGTGACCAGTGACGTAGTAATCCAAGAGTTTTACTTAGCAGTGTTAGATTTTATTTTTTGGATTTTAATAGTTTTTGTTGTTCTAAGTTTTATCAAATATTTTAGAAAAAAAAGAAAGATATCGCTGTAAGACAATCAGATATTGACATACAAATGTATGTCATATAAAATATAAGCATGCAAGAAATTATTTCGGTCCGGGAATTGCAGCGCAATTACCGGACAATAATCAATAGGGCCAAAAGAACCAAAAAACCTGTTTTTTTGGGCCGTTACCACAAGCCTGAAGTGGCGATTTTGGATATGGGTGTTTACGAAACAGTTTATAAACATAAACCTAAAAGAAGCTGGGCAGAAATTAAAAAGACTTTGGACTGGATAAAAGCCGGAGGCAAACAAAATGTCAATTTGGCAGAATTCATACGCAAAGACAGGCAATCACATTGAAAAATTTTCTGGTCTGGTCATAGATGCCTCGGTGGCAGTAAAGTGGTTTTCCGAAGAAGCAGGTTCTGATGTAGCGGCAAATTATTTGAACGCGATTTCGGCTTATGAATTTGAAGCATTTGCGCCTTCAGTATTAGTCTACGAAGTCGGCAATGCTTTATTTAAAGGCAAACACCAGGATCAAAGGAGAATAACCATATCGTTAAGCGAGCTTTTAAAATCGCCCATTGAATTTGTCCATATGAATTTTGATTATCTGGATTTTGCAGTAGATTTTATGGTCAGGTATGATTTGTCTTTTTATGACGCGGTATACGCGGGCTTGGCTAAGAAATTGAATCTGCCTCTGCTTACGGCAAATCCCAAAGACCACAATAAAGTAAAAGAAATAAAAATATTTACCTTGAAATAAAACTCATGAAAATTTTCAGTTTGCGATCGAAAACGGGTTTGGTGGCGTGGAGTGTGGTTTTAGGAGTAGTACTGTCTGCTTCATCTTTTTATTTTGTTCAGGAATCAAGATACGTAATAAGTGGCGGTGGGGATTTTTTTCAGGGGTACAGCACATCAGGTGGTTTTCCATTCAAAGTTTTTATAAGATCAAAAGGCTCCTGTAATTGCCCTCCAACTTACAATGCTTCAGAGGTAGCTAGTTTTCATGAGTTTGTTAGTAACCCGGATTTTTGGGTTGATGTCATTTTTTGGATTTTAATAGTTTTTGTTGTTTTAATTTTAATCAGATATTTTAGAAGTAAAAAAACAAATCTGTCGTCCCGATCCGCCGAAGGCGGAGAGGGATCCCTTAACTTAACCAGTATCATGTTTAAGGGATTCCTCACTCGTATGACTCGTTCGGAATGACACAGAAAAGAAACCATGTTCGACATCATTTCCATAGGCGATCCGACAATTGATACCTTTTTAATTATCCACGACCTTGAAATTAAAACCATCAACGGACAAAAAAAGGCGATTATGAATTGGGGAGACAAATTGCCTGTGGACAAGTTTTATCGCACGGTTGCCGGTAACGCTGCCAATAACGCAGTTGGATCAGCTCGTCTTGGAATGAAGGTCGCGCTGTACTGCGTTGTGGCGCATGATATTGGCGGACGCGAAATTGTGCACAGAATGGAAAAAGAAGGTGTATCAACAAAATATATTATTAAAAACGACAGGCATCCTACCAACGCGTCCACCGTAATCACTTACAAAGGCGAGCGGACAATTTTGGTTTATCATGAGCACAGGAAATATCAGCTGCCGGATTTTGCGCCTTCTAAATGGGTATACTTAACCAGCATGGGACAGGGCTTTGAAAAAATTTATGCTGATTTGGCCAGGTATTTAGACCAAACCCATGCCAAATTAGGCTTTAACCCGGGAACCTTTCAATTGCGCGCCGGAGTAAAAACCAACCGGTTAATGTTAGAGCGAACTGAACTGCTGTCGCTGAATGTAGAAGAGGCACAAAGCTGGGTAGGCAAACAAGGACGCGATCCCGAAAAATTATGCAGGCACTTAATTAAGCTGGGACCAAAATCGGTAGTCTTAACAGACGGGCGCAAGGGCGCTTACAGTTACAGTGGGGAAGGCTTTTATTATTTGCGGGAATATCCAGGGCCCAGAATTTCCGCCACCGGAGCGGGCGATGCTTTTACCACCGGCTACATTGCCGCGCTATTTTATAATCAGCCGCATTCCGAAGCTTTAAGATGGGGCCCGATGAATGCAGGCAGCGTGGTTTTGCAGGTTGGGCCGCAGGAGGGTTTGCTTGGGAAAAATGAAATGGAGTTAAAGTTGAAAAAAATGAAAAATTTTAAACCCATGGCTATAACCAGCGAGAAAATTAAAAAACAGGTAGCGAGTTTGGTGGCAAAGAAAAAAGACTAACCTAATTTTTTTATTTTCATGAGCAATTTTTACGGCAATCAGGTCAAAGACGCTAATTATGTATTACGTTTTGCATTAATTGCGTTTATGGGGATTATTGCCACAGGCAGTGTGCTGTTTTGGCGCAGTCAGCTATTTTTGGCCAGTGAATACCAGGAAATGCCTCTGACCGCAGCGCAGGTAAAAATCAAAAAAGAAAACCAGGCTAGGGCAAAAATACTTGATAAAAAATTAATAGTCAAAGATCCCCACAGCGCCGATTAAAAATTAATTTTTAAACCATGTCATTCCGAGCCTGAATGTTCAGGATGACACAAGATAGCATTATGAAAAGCATTATGCCCGCCAGAAGCGGGTCCGCCTCTGGCGGAAAAAAAATAAAAATAGCAGTAAACGGTTTTGGCCGGATAGGCAGGCAGGCGTTTAAAATTGCTTTGGATAAGCCGGAAATCGAAATCGTGGGTATTAACGATTTGTCGCCAACATCAGTTTTAGCGCATTTACTTAAGTATGACAGCAATTACGGAAAATTTCCTGGCGCAATCAGCTCTGATGAAAAAAACATTATCGTCGACGGAAATAAATACCCGGTAACCGCGGAAAAAGATCCGGCGATGTTGCCATGGGGAAAATTAGGCGTTGATGTGGTAATAGAATGCACGGGACGGTTTACCGACTCGGCTTCCGCCAGCGCGCACATAAAAGCAGGCGCCAAACATGTAGTCATATCAGCTCCTGCAAAAGACGAAGGCATGACTCCAACCGTTGTGCTTGGGGTTAATCCAGTAGGTTATACTGGCCAACCAATAGTTAGCAATGCCTCCTGCACAACCAATTGTATAACCCCGGTTTTAGATATTTTGCACAATAAGTTTGGGGTGGAAAAAGCCTTTATGTCCACCATCCACAGCTATACCGCTGAACAAAATTTAGTAGACGGCCCGCCGCCGGGAGGCAAAGCAAATGATTTGCGCCGGGCAAGGGCTGCGGCAGTAAATATCATTCCTACCACCACAGGAGCGGCAATATCAGCCACCCAGGCCATCCCTGCGCTTAAAGGCAAATTCGATGGCATCGCGTTCCGCGTGCCCACGCCCGTCGGGTCTTTGTCTGATTTTACACTTTTGCTTAAAAAGAACGTGACCAAGGAAGAAGTCAACCAAGCCTTCATCGTCGCATCGCAAACACCGAAATACAAAAACATTTTGGAAGTTTCCAATGAGCCGCTGGTTTTAGCAGACATCGTAGGCAATCCCGCATCCGCCATTATTGATCTTGCTTTAACGCAGGTGGTGGACGGAAATTTTGTTAAAGTTGTGGCGTGGTATGACAATGAGTTTGGGTATAGTAATAGGTTGGTGGAGGAAGCAATATTAGTGGGACAGAAGTAATGTGATACCGATATGCCGATGCATACTGATGATACAGATAATACTGATTCACACCCAAACGAACTAATTCATGAGCATTTAACTTTTTTGATTAGAGGGGTCTTATACAACACCCATAACGAATTGGGACCTTATGCTAAAGAAAAGCAATACGGCGACGTCATAGCGAGAATATTTAATGAAAAAGGAATCAAGTTTAAAAGAGAACAAAGAATTGGCGAATTAGGTAATACCATAGATTTTAATGTAGAAGATAAGGTTTTATTAGAGTTAAAGGCAAAAAGAATCATTACAAAAGAAGATTATTTTCAAACACAAAGATATTTGCAGGAAACCGGTTTAAGGCTAGCTTTATTAGTAAATTTTAGAGATAAATATATTAAACCCAAAAGGATTGTTAAAATTGACAATTGGAAAAGATAAGATCAGTATTATTAGTTTTATCCGTATTAATCTGTACATCAGTATCTTGTAACTTATGGCAATAAAATATCTTAGAACATCATCAGTTAAAAATACAACGGTCCTTCTTAGACCGGATTTGAATTGTCCGGTGGAAAATGGCGAAGTCACGGATGATTTTAGGATTGTTGAAAGTCTGCCAACAATCAAAAAATTAATTGCCGATGGGAATAAGCTGATTATCTGCGGGCATTTGGGCAGGCCAAAAGGGCAGTGGGACCGTAAAATCAGTTTCAAACCCGTGGCTAAAAAATTGTCTGAATATTTAAAAATCAAATTTGTCGAGACCGGCGCCAAGATTCCCGAGGCCAAAGGCCCGCACTTAATTTTTTATACGGGAAATTTAATGGAAGGGGTGCATCGCCAGCAAATTCAAAGCGCAAAGGCGGAAGACGTGGTGTTTTTGGAAAATATGCGTTTTTATAAACAGGAAGAGGAGAACGACAGTAATTTTGCCAAACAGCTCGCCAGTCTGGCTGAAATTTACCCCCACACCATTGGTGCCAGTGATAAAGATGGCCAAAGTAAAATAGGCAATGGTGTGGGGGTTTACGTTAACGACGCGTTCGGCGTTGACCATCATTCTTCGGTTTCTGTTTCCGGTATTCCAAAATACCTGCCCGCTTACGCTGGGTTGCTTTTGGAAAAAGAAATAAAATCGTTGGACGCGATTTTAAAAAATGTCCATCATCCTTTTGTGGTTATGACCGGCGGGATAAAACTTTCGGAAAAAATTGGCGCTTTGAAAAATTTAGGCGAAAAAGCAGATAAAATTTTGGTGGGCGGGGGAGTGGCAAGTTTAATTTTTAAAGCCAAGGGCTTGGAAGTCGGCATATCTAAGATTGAAGAAGGGGAAATAAAAACTGCCTGGCAAATAGAAAAGAATTTTAAAGACAAGTTAATTTTACCCCTGGATGTTGTGGTGGCTGACGAAAAAATGGACAAAAATTCCATTCGCGTCTGCGCGCCGTTTGAAGTCCGTAAAAATGAGATGATCCTTGACGTAGGGCCCAAAACCATTTTGGCTTTTTCCAAAGAAATTAAACTGGCTAAAACCATTGTCTGGAGCGGGCCTATGGGCTTGTTTGAAAAAAAACCTTTTCATACCGCGACTATGGCATTAGCGCGCTTGATTGGCGGCCGGGGCAAAGGCAGGGCTTTTGTCGTCGCCGGCGGCGGCGAAACAGTTGACGCCATCCGCCAGGCGCATCAATTCGAGCATATTGACCACGTCTCCACCGGCGGCGGCGCCATGCTGGAGTACCTCGCCGGCAAAAAACTGCCGGGGATTGAGGCGCTTGCCCAGCACCACTTGTCTTAAATCCAAAAATCGGTTGAAATAAAAAAGTTTTTGATTTATAATACAGACATATGATCAACCAAACTTTAAATTATACCGTGATTATTCACAAGGCCGAGGAGGGCGGGTATGTTGGGTTTGTACCCTTTCTGCCGGGTTGTATGACCCAAGGAGAAACTTTAGACGAAGTTCGGAGTAATATTAAGGACGCCATCGAAGGTTATTTATTTGTGCTTAAAGAAGACAATGAATCAATCCCGGTTGAAAAAGAGCATCCTATTTCCGCTAATATATCTGTAGCTTTGCCGGCATAAAATTTTATGACCGACCGTTTGCCGCAAGTCAAGCCGAAAGAGCTGGTCCGGGCCTTAGAGCGGCTCGGATTTGTTTTAAGAAGACAGACTGGCAGTCACTGTATTTTAAAACATCCGGAAACCAAAAGGATGACATCGGTGCCTATGCATAATGGCGATATAAAGAGAGGGTTACTATATGGCATTCTTAAGCAGGCTGGAATTGAAGATCAAAAATTTTTAGACAGCCTATAACGCCGGCAAAAAACTGCCGGGCATAGAAGCTCTAAAGTAAAGATGCGTATCATTTTAATTTTAATTGACAAATGCTACCATCCACTATAGTATGGTAGTAAATGCGTAATCAATAGATTTAAGAAGATTTAAGAAATGAGCAAATTTACAGCAAGTAAATTTTTATCCAAAGCCGATCAGCAAGAATTGTTTATAGATTTTGCTTACGCTTTTGCCAGTATAAAAAGTTCAGTAGAAGCGGCAAACTTTTTAAAAGATTTGCTCTCAGAATCAGAAGCTTTAATGCTTGCCCGAAGATTGCAGATTGCCCGATTATTGCTCGACGGATTAACCTATGAACAAATAAGGAAGCTTACGAAAGCTGGTTTTGCAACTATTACTAAAGTACAGACTTGGTTGAATTTATATGGTGAGGGATACCGCACTGTCGTAGAGAGGACAAAAAATAAAAATAGACCCCAAGCTCAAGCAATAACCCCTTGGCGGAGTTTAAAAAGAAAATATCCCATGTATTTTTGGCCGCAACTGCTCTTGGAAGAAATTGTTAAATCGGCAAACAGCCGTGAAAAACAAAGACTAACAAAGGTCCTACAAGATTTAAAAGAAAAAAAGGGTTTGAATAAAGAATTGATGAAAATTTTACAATTAGACAAACACTACCATCCACTGTAGCGTGGTAGTGTTTGTATTGAAAGTAAAATTCTTTATTACAAAAGAATGATTGCCGGTTTTGCTGCTGCGGCCTTGGGGGTTTTAACACGTTTAAATCTAATATACGCCCTGATTTTATTTAGTTTTGTCGGAGCCGCGGCAATATGGACTGAGAGGAAAGATCTGATTAAACATTGCTTGGGGGCTTGTGTTTTACTTTAATTTATATTTTAGGTTTTTTGCTTTTTAATATAATCTTCCCTAATTTTATTAAAGAATTTTACAATTTAAAAAACATCAGCAGCATTCTTATTTTGGGCATTCCTTTGGAGGAGTATTTATATGCTTTAAGTTTTGGCCTCATGTGGGCGCCTTTTTATGAATATGAGCACGGGGAAAAAGATCTAGCTTTTTTACCTAAAAAATCTTTCAGGTAAAAGGCAAACTTTTAAAAATAGGCCAATTTTAAAAAGTATTGTATAATTGAGTTAAAATAATTCAATTTTTTACTATGAAAATCGCAAGAGTTTTAGCCAGGGAAATACTGGCAAGCGGGGGTATGCCGTCCGTGGAGGTGAAAGTTACGCTGGATTCAGGGGCAGTGGGGGTGGCTTCGGTATCTTACGGCGCTTCGGCCGGCAGCAAGGAGGCAGCGGTCCTGCATGACTGGGACAAGCACCGTTATGGCGGCAAAGGCATGCTTAAGGCCGTGGATAATGTTAATAACATACTCTCGCAAGTGGTGGTGGGTATGGACGCGGAAGACCAGCGGGCAATTGATGAAACCCTGATCCGGGAGGACGGTACCGAGAAAAAATCCAATTTGGGCGCTAACGCGATTTTGGGAGTATCCATGGCAACCGCCAGGGCAACCGCAATTTCCCAAAATTTAGCCTTGCACCAATACTTGCAGAAAGTTTTTAACATCCCGCTGCCGGCTGAAAAAACCGGCGGGAAATTGCGGTTGCCCAAACCCATGGCAGTTTTAATAGAAGGCGGTAAGCACGCGGATAATTCCACGGATTTGCAGGAATACATTTTGGCCGTGACCAGGGAGCAGGCGGCCAAAAAAAATGTCCAAATGATGGAGGAAATTTACCAGGCTTTAAAAAATATTTTAAAAAGAGACGGCCGGTCGATTAACGTGGGCAACGAAGGCGCGTTTGCGCCCGAAGGCATAGCCGACAACGAACTGCCCATAAAATATATTGTCCAGGCCATTGGCGAGGCGGGTTACGAGGCCGGCGTGGACGCCGGCGTGGCTTTGGACGCCGCGGCCAGCGAATTTTACAAAGACGGCAAGTATGAACTGAAGACGGAAAATAAAATTTTGTCTGCCTCCGAGCTAATGGATATGTATCTGGCCTGGCAGGACCAGTATCCGCTGGTCAGCTGGGAGGACATGTTTTCGGAATTTGACTGGGATTATTGGGCCAAATTTAAGGTTAAATCTAAAATCCCTGTAGTGGCTGACGATTTGACGGTGACCAACGTGGCCTTGCTGCAAAAAGCCATTAACCACAAAGTGGCCGACGCGATTTTAATCAAACTCAACCAGGCCGGCACAGTAACAGAGACTGTTGACTGCTGCCTTTTGGCCAACCAGCATAATTTTTTGACCATTCCTTCACACCGCGGCGGCGGCGAAACCAACGACACTTTTTTGGTGGACTTGGCCGTGGCCGTGGGCAGCCAGTGGATTAAAGTCGGGCCCACAAGAGGGGAGAGGGTATGTAAGTATAACAGGCTAATGGAGATAGAAGAACAGTTAAATTAGTCTAATTATCCATTTGAGAATCGGAGAATCGGAGAATCAGAAAAATCGGACAAATCGGAATCTGATATCTCCGATCTCTCCGATTGATCCGACTGTCTTTTATTTTATCGTAAATATACTCCTTCGCTAATTAAATTCCGATTTTGTGTTTGGAATCAAATTGCTAATAACCAATAAAATCAGGTTGATAACAGCAAAGCTTCGGAGTATTATATCTAAATTAATTTAGCAATTGGGTATATCAAGAATAAAGTGAAACATAAAATATATCAGAAGGTCGTGCTTATTATCCTCGACGGTTTTGGCGCGGCTCCGGGCGGACGGGGCAACGCGATTGCCCAGGCTAAAACCCCGGCATTAAATTATATTGTCAGCAACTTTCCGAGCCTGACTTTGCAGGCCAGCGGGCCCTTGGTCGGTTTGCCCTGGGGAGAAATGGGCAATTCGGAAGTCGGCCACTTAAATATTGGCGCGGGCAGAATTGTGGGGCAGGATTTGCCCAGGATTTCCGCCAGCATCCAAAACGGGGAGTTTTTTAAAAACCCGGTTTTTTTAGAAGCCATTGGACACTCCAAAAAAAACAACTCATCTCTCCATGTCATGGGCATGGTCAGTCCGGGAGGCGTCCACAGTTTGGACGAACATTTGTACGCGCTGTTGGGTTTGGCGGCCGAACAAAACCAGCCGCGGGTGTTTGTCCATATGTTTACGGACGGCAGGGACACAGACCCCAGGATTGCGCTTGTGTCTTTGGAAAAATTAAAAGATAAAATTCTTACCATCGGTTTAGGAAAAATTGCGACTATTGCAGGCCGGTTTTACGCCATGGACCGGGGCGGGCATTGGGGCCAAACGCTCATGGCCTACGACGCCATGGTAAACGGCAAGGGCGAAAAGGCCCTATCTGCTGAAGAAGCCGTAAAAGAGAGTTATAAAGCGCAGATTTTTGACGAAATGATTAAGCCTACGGTAATAGCAGATGAAACAGGTCAGCCTGTGGGGAAAATTTCAGACAACGACTCGGTGATTTTTTTTAATTTCCGCTCCGACCGCGCCCAGCAGCTTTCGCAGATGTTTTTACAACCGGAAATTTTGCCCGAACAATTCCGCCGTCCGTCTTTGAAGAATCTTTACTTTGCCTCGATGACGCAATACGCGCCGGAGCTGCCCGCGCATGTGGCTTTTTCGCGCCAAAATTTAAAAAATAATCTGGCTGAAGTTTTATCCGTCAATGGGCTGAAGCAGTTCCATACTGCCGAGAGTGAAAAATACGCCCACGTAACCTCTTTTTTCAATTGCGGTAAAACCGCCGAATATCCGGGCGAAGAAAGGGATATCATCAGCAGCCCGGAAAACAGCCATAATTATGCTGACCATCCGCAAATGTCCTCGCAGGCGCTGTCGGAAGTCTTAAGCCAAAAGATTGCCGCCAGCGAGACCAGTTTTTTTGTGGCTAACTTCGCCAATTGCGATATGGTCGGACACACCGGCAACCTGGCCGCGGGCATTAAAGCTGTGGAAGCGGTTGATGAGTGTTTAAAAAACATTTTAGACGCTTGTTTAGGCGCGGACGCCGCGCTTATAGTTACCGGCGACCATGGCAACATTGAGCAAATGATTAATCTTAAAACCGGCGACATAGATAAAGACCACACCACCAACCCGGTTCCGTTTTTGCTGGTGGCCAGGGATTTTAAATTTCCAAAACCCGTCAATCTAACCTATATCGATTTAGCCTCATTTGTCCCGGCCGGCGTAATTTCCGACATCGCCCCGACAATTTTGGGGCTGTTGGGTTTGCCCAAACCCGAAGAGATGACCGGCATTAATTTGCTGGAAGTAATAGACGAGGTGACAAGAAATATAAAAACATCTTAAGCTTATAAGTCATTTGTCAAAAGTAGATAGAAATTTATGCAAAAAATGCATAAAAGGCACCTGCAAAACCATCAGTCAGCTCTGGCCGTTTTAATAATAACTTTGTTAACCGCCGGGATTCCGGTTAATCACGCAAAAGCCTATTGGGGCGTAGTGAATACCGACAGCGAGAGCATTACTATGGTAGCCGGAGCTCTGGCTTTGGAAGGCCAGCCCGGCTGGTTTTATTATAATGCCGGCGATGCTCCTCAGGGCGCGTATATGGTCTATGTTTACTCCCCGACTATAAGCATTACAGGTAATGTAAAATTGCCTAAGCAACTGGCTGCCGGCAGATATTATTTATTTTTCCAAGGCGTGTCGTATGACAGCAATGAAAACCTTCAGGCTTCAATTGGAGGCGGAACATCAACTGCGGTGGTCTTAAATGATAGGGATGCTAACAGATTATGGACTGACAGGGCAGTGGTTGATGTTACTACCCCATCAGACACTTTGGCTGTGACGATATTTCACAATGATAGTATTGCCAACCCCAGCCAGAAATATTTATTTGAATCCCTTTATATTACCAGCAATCCAAACGTTACTATAGACCGCAGCGGGACAGTCATTAATACGGGTCCATCTTCACCTTCCCCTTCGCCAACTCCTGCCGGCCCGCCAGCCAAAGAAAATTTAATGACAGATGGTGGATTTGAAACAGGCATTGACGCCGGTTGGGGTTATGCCTCGCAAAATAGGAGCACTTTTCCGACCAGTGGTTGGGATAACACCCGGGGCTATGAAGGCAAGGCTTCTATGAAAATTTCCCTGGATCCGAGCACTCTTCTTTCCGGCAAAGGCGTGGCATTGCTCTCGCGTTTCTACCATTTAAAACCCAACACCAAATACACAATCTCGGCTTGGGTAAAAGCGGATCAGTCCGCGCCCTTCCAGCTTTCTTTAATTAACTCTTATGCGCCTTCCGGCGGCGCTGCGGAAACAATCAGCGGTGGGCAGTATCTTACTAACACCTGGCAACGCGTGGTGGTCAGCGGTGTTTTGAGCGGTTCGCCGAGCAGCGATTATCAGGTAGGGATTTGGGTTAACGCAAACAGCCCCGGAAATTACCTGTATGTTGACGCTATGCAGTTAGAAGAAGGTGATGTGACCGATTATACTCCTTCAAGCGATGTTGACGCGGGCCTGGTGATTAACCAACCCGGGAATATTTTTTATACCGACGAATCACAGAGCGGAACTCTTGTTGTCCGCAACAACAGCGGCAGTGCGCAAACCAAACCTTTCCATTACGAGGTTTATGATTTTATGGACAGAATGGTCAAACAGGGGACACTTAATTTTTCTCTTGCCGCACAGGAGACGCAAAGCCCTTGGTTTGATTTGTCTACGGGCAAGACCGGCATTTTCCGGGTAGTTTTTTGGGTGGAAGGGGAGATACATTCCCAGCGGGAAATGGTTTACTCAGTAATACCCAGGCCGGCTGTTACCGGGGCTGACTTAAGCTCTTTTATGGGCATCCACCCCAACTATGTGGATTCGAATTTAAAGATAATCCAAAAATTAGGCATTAAGTGGGCGCGGGCATCCAGCCCGGGCGCACTTTTCCGCTGGAGCATTGTAGAGCCCGTGGAAGGCCAGTTTATCTGGTACGATAGCCAAATCCAGCTGGCAAATTCTTACGGCATTACCACCATGGCAGACCTTGGTGTCCACGCTCCGGCTTGGGCAATGAACGGCAATCTGCCTGATTTAAACAAGTGGAAAGACTATGTCACCCAAATGGTTACGCATTATAAAGGAGAGGTTTCCTATTGGGAAATTTGGAATGAACCTAACGCTGTATATACCGCGGATTACTACGCCCAGATGTTGAAAATAGCAACTGATGCCATTAAAGCCGCTGACCCAAGCGCCAAAGTTGTCGGTATGGGCGGCATATCACTGGGCGACGTCCAGCATGCGACCTATACCAATATGTATAGCGTTATTAAATCTTTGGAAACCCAGTATCCGGATTGGGACTGGAAAACGAAAATTGATTTTCTTTCCACCCACCAGTACCCCGGCGGAGTAGGCGCTATAACGCCCTTTATTGCCGGCTATGGCGTGCCAATATGGAATACAGAAGCTGGAGCCTGGGATCAGGGTTTTTACCAGGGTTCAAATTCCAACTTTTTTAACACCGGGCAAAGCACCTTGCCATACAACGATGCCAAGCGTTACTACAACGGCATGCTAGGCGCGGCGGACGCAGCGGCAGAGAACTTTTTAGAAACCGTGGGCTACGGACAAACCAAATACTTCTATTACGATTCGCGTATTTTCGCCTCGCCTAACTATGAACTTGGCCACCCAACTATTGTGGAATACGACGGCACGGTTAGGGCCAAAGGCATTGCTTATGCCATAGCAGGATCGTTTGTTGACCATACAACCGGCTTGGGCAACGTTTCTTCTGGCAACAATTCCTTTATGTTTGTTTTTGACAAAGGCGGCGCCGGCATCGCCTCGCTTTTTAGCAGTGACAATAAGGCCAGGCAAATTACAATCAGTTTAAGCGGTTCACAATTCCAGGTCTTTGATATGATGGGCAACCCAATTTCCATAAGCGGCAGCACTATTCCTTATGGTCGAATCCCCGTGTATATAAAGGGTTCGGGCATTACAGCCGCAACTCTCAAAGCGGCCTTGCAATCGGGGACAGTCAGCAGCAGAGCTGACACCATAGCCCCCAATGCTTCCATTTCAGACAGCCCCATAGGCTCAATCCCAACCGGAAATTTTCGAGTCCGTTGGATTGGCATAGATGATACTTCCTATCCAAATTTAGGAGAAATTAATCCGGAAAATAATACGCCTAGCGATACGCCCGCTCCTGACGCCATTACCTACTCTTACCGCCTTTCCGGGTATTCAGATTGGTCCGCTTGGGCTCCGAATACTTTTGTTGATTTTGCCAATGTCCCCGGAGGTTCCTATTCCTTTGATGTTAAGGCCAAAGACCAGGCCGGCAACCAGTCTCCTGTAATGTCAAGAACTATTACTGTGACAGGCGGGAGCGCTTCGCCTTCGCCAAGCCCCTCTCCCACCCCCACTCCCCAACCAACCCCTAC
>JAHFJK010000066.1 GCA_023245915.1 Candidatus Doudnabacteria bacterium
CCTAAAGTAATTTTATATTCATAAACCTTAGGCGTAAAAATTTCTTGGTGGGCAAAAAGCGGAAACAGGCTAAAGGCATAAATAATGCCTGTGACAATAAAAGTTAGGGTCCAGCCAAAGTGTTTGGAAAGAAAGCCTGCTAAAAAGGGTCCAGCTATTAAGGTTAAAGTGATTAGCGAGTAAACCAAACCAAACTCCCGGCCAATTTGCTCGCGGTCCGCGTAGCGCGCCATTAAAGAATGAAAGCCTGGCCAATAAAAAGTCTTTGACAACCCGTAAAGCACGGCGGCAAAAAATGCCAGGTTGGGATTTTGTTGCGAAGCTATTAAAATGCTCCAATACAAAATATGAAAAGGAATGGAAATAGCTATGGCGTGCTTGTAGCCGTAAAAGCTGGCCACCTTACCGCCCAAAGGAATACAGACAATGTAAACGGCATAAACCAGGGCTGTAAACACAAGCACCTTTTCTACCGTAAAGCCCAAAACCGCGTACAAAAAAATTGGTTCAAACAAAGCCATCATAGACAGCGCGGTATTGGCAATTGCGGAATGCGCGAAAAGCTCGCCAACTTCCTGGCGAACCTTCTTTGTAAAATATTGGGGGAAGTGAAGGCTGAACATTTTAATGCTTGAAAAAAAGTATAATAGTAGAGACTATTGTACTATTTTCAATATTTGTTTTTTCGATATTGGCCCTTGGCGGAGGATTAGAACTCCCCCCGACCCCCTCTTTTGAAAAAAGGTGGGGCTTTTTTCTCCTCCCCTTTGCATAAGGGCAGGCTGTGAGGGGTTAATTTTCACGATCGTCGATGGTTTTCGTTTGGCCAACTTTCCAAAATTGATAATAATATCAGGCTTAAATTTGTTATTTTTGAACTGACTGATAATGTCATTAGTCGAATAGCAATCAGGTTTATCGCTAATATTGGCTGATGTTGTGGTGATTGGTCGCTTTAAATATTTTGCAAGATCCAAAGCAATTTTATTTTTTGGCATCCTCAGGCCTAACCAGCCGTTGTTTACTGATAACAATTTAAACCCTTTTTTTTCATAAGCGGATGCTTTTAACCCTAAAACCAGGGTTAACGGCCCGGGCCAGAATTTTTTTGCTAATTTTGATGCTGTTTTGTTCCATTTAACTATTCTTTTTGCGTAAGCCAGCGATGGCGGAATAATATGAATTGGTTTTTTAAAATCCCTTCCTTTAACTTTATATAACTTTTTTATCGCTTTGACGTTTGTTGCATCTACAGCCAAACCATAAGATGTATCGGTCGGGTATGCGACCACCTTACCCTGTTTGAGTGCTTTTACGCAAACGTTGATGATTTGGTTATGATTTTTTTTATTATAGTCTAAGAAGATCATATCTTGACATGGAATCAAAATTTAGTGTTCGACCTTGTGGAGAACCTAAATTTTGCATGAGCGTTAATCAGACGTCACAATAGCTTCTCCATAAAGTCGAAGACTATTGTGTTGGAACAGAAATTGAGCATCAAATTACCAAATTTATTAATTTATCTTTCACAAAAACTATTCGCTTAATACTCTGGTCGCTCAAAGTCTGCTTAACTGAGTCTAGTTTAAGTATTTGCGATTGAGCAACTAATTGACTACTGCCTGTAGGTAAATTTATTTTCCCTTTAACTTTTCCGTTAATTTGCACAACAATTTCAACAGTATCTTCAACTATCATTTCCGGATTAAATTTTGGCCATGGTTCTAGCTGTAAAGATGTTTTGTTCCCGATTATGCTATTTAATTCCTCGGCGACATGAGGGGCAAATGGATATAATACCGTCAGGAAAATTTTTAGTGACAATACGCTTACAGGCTCGTCCTTAACCTCATTATGAAATTCCATAAAAGCGGAAACAGAGGTGTTGAATCTGAAATTTTCAATATCTTCCGTAATTTTTTTAGTCAGACGATGCAAAGCTCTTTGAACATTTTCTGATTCACTTTCAACTTTCAACTTTTTACTTTCAACTTCATTTCCCCACCCCCACACCCTGTCTAAAAACCTCCTCACCCCAATATGCCCATATTCATTCCAACTCACAGTGGCTTCGTGAGGCCCTAAAAATAATTCATACATTCTTAAAGTGTCTGCTCCGTAGCTTTTGACAATTGAATCTGGGTTAACTACATTGCCTCGGCTCTTGGACATTTTTTCACCATCAGTACCCAAAATAATACCGTGCGGTTTGCGCATTGTGTATGGTTCGCGGGCTGTTACCAATTTTTGATCATACAAAAACAAATTCCAAAAACGGCTATAAAGTAAATGCAAAGTCGTGTGTTCCATGCCGCCAAAATATACGTCCACCGGTGTCCAATATTTTTGTTTACTTATGGATGCAAATCCTTTTTTATTATTTGGATCTGTATACCTTAACCAATACCAAGACGACCCGGCCCACTGCGGCATAGTGTTGGTTTCCCTCTTTGCCTCGCCTCCGCAATTTGGGCATTTGACATTCACCCATTTATCAATCCCGGCCAAAGGCGACTCCCCTGTCCCGGTCGGCTGATAGTTTTTCACTTTCGGCAATTTAACCGGCAAATCCTTTTCCGGCACCGGCACAATGCCGCAATCAGAACAGTGAATTATTGGAATGGGCTCGCCCCAGTATCGCTGCCTGGAAAAAACCCAATCGCGGAGTTTATAGGTAACTGTAGCTTTGCCGGCATTTTTATCAACTAACCACTTTGTTATAACCTTACGGGCTTCCTCTGAACCCAAGCCATCAAATTCGCCTGAATTATATAAAATACCGTCGCCTGTAAAAACTTCTTCAAAGCTTCTGACTTTGCTATCGTCACTGCCATCGGCTGGTTTTAAAGTGACTTTCAAAGGAATATTATACTTTTTAGCAAAAGCCTGATCTCTCTCATCGTGCGCATCACCAAATAAAGCTCCAGTGCCAAAACCCATTAATGCATAATCGGCAACCCAAATGGGCAAACGTTGATCATTTACAGGATTAATTGCTTTAATTCCCTTGAGCTCAACTCCGGTTTTTTCCTTCTCTTTGGCAGTGCGCTGGATGTCAGTTTTATCTTTAGCTTCTTTCACATATTTGGCGACCTCTTTATAATTGATAATTTGCGATTTATAACTTTCAATCAATGCATGTTCGGGAGCAATAACAATAAAAGTCGCTCCCGGTAAAGTGTCTACCCGGGTTGTGAAAACCTTGGTTGCTCCCAAAGCTACCGAAAGCACATCCGGTTCTACCTTTTCCATAAAATGTGGTTTTTGGGCTCTTAGTTTAATTAAAGGAAAGCCCAATGCTTTTGAGAATGCTTCTCCGTCAGCAACCGATATCACATAATCATGCGTGTCATAAAGTAAAGTAAAACTATTTGAATTTTTCTTTATTGTTTTAAAATCAAAACCCTTTTGCACTGCTGCTGTTACAGTAGGTCTCGTTTTATTGTCTAAAAATTTTCCATAAAATGGTGCTCCAACCAAAATAACTCTGTTAACTTTATGGCCTCTTTCAAGGAGCCGCAATGCAACCACATTTCCAAAAGAATGTCCCAATAAAACAGTACTTTCATCTAAAACAAAATTTTTGCTAACGAATTCGGCCTGTTCATCGTCATTGGGAGCCTCCGGGTCTGGCATTGCCGGAGCTTGAACTTCATAACCACGGGACTCCAATTCTCTTTTTAACCAGGGATAAAAATAACCGTCGGGATAGCCCCCACGGGCATGCAAAATTACAAATCTTTTCACTTTCGGCTGATCCAAAATAAAATCTATCTCCGCACCCACAGATTTCCCAATCCAATTCTCCTGCTGCAGTTTGACCGGTTCCGGCCACTTTGGCAGATGTTTTAATCCTTCCAAAAGTTTTTCCGCGTAAGCTGTAATTTTTAAATACCACTGGCGTAACTCCTTTTTCTCTACGGTAGATCCACACCGCTCACACTTTCCATCAATCACCTCTTCGTTGGCCAGTCCGGTTTTGTCTTTCGGGCACCAATTTATTAAACCCGTAGCTTCATAGGCTAGTCCTGCTTTGTAGAACTGCAAAAAAATCCACTGCGTCCATTTGTAATAGTTTGGGTCTGTCGTGTTAACCTCTCTGCTCCAGTCAAAACTTAAGCCCCAACTTTGCATCTGCCTTTTTGCGTTACTGATATTCTTTTTGGTGGCAATGGAGGGATGAACGCCTTGTTTTATGGCATAATTTTCCGCGGGCAAACCAAAAGCATCCCAGCCCATGGGAAAAATTACCTCGTTTCCCCGCATGCGAAAATAGCGAGTATAAACATCCGCGGCCACATACGGCCGCAAGTGACCCATGTGCAAACCTTCGCCGGAAGGATATGGAAATTCCACCAAGACATATTTTTTGGGTTTTTTGGAAAAATCTTTGGCGGCAAAAAATTTTTTCGCCTGCCAAATTTTTTGCCATTTTGATTCGATTTTAGAATGCTGATATTTTTTCATACTAAAAATTTCTGTAGGTTGATTCATTGCGTCTTCTGATTTCTCTTAATTCAAACACGCCGTTGGCAAAACTAAAAATAATCCGAAAATTGCCAACCCTACATCTAAAAATATTATTGCTGCCTGCCAGTTTTGATACATCCAAACCGTCCCAGATGCCAGACATTAGTCTCCTCATTCGATCGACGATAGCGTGACGGTCATTTGGATGCAGTTTTCTTAAGAGCTTTTGAGTTTTGTTCATTGTCTAAAGCTTCAGAAGCTTTAATTACTGCTTCAAAAGGCACTCCGCCTTTATGGATTTTTGTAAAGTCGATCACAGTTTCCCAATCAGATTCATTTTCCAGATCTTCCTCCTCAAAGACCGGACGGGAAATTTTAAATAAAGGCTTTGATTGCTTTACGACAATAAAGCTGTGTCCGGCTTGAGCTTTTTTTGCGAACAAGCCAACGTTTGCCTTAAGTTCCTTAAATCCAATAATTTGTTGCATAATTTTAGGGTTAATTTTAGTGTGTTTTTAGTTTAACTAAAAGTTAACTTAATGTCAAATTAAAAAGTTGCTTTGCGTTTTTTGTCGTAAGTTCTGATATTTTTTCAATGGATAAATTTTTTACTTGGGCAACCTTTTGTGCCACGAATTGAACGTATAGCGGTTCATTGCGCTTGCCGCGATGAGGCGCGGGGGTCAAATATGGACAGTCGGTTTCAAGCACAATTTTGTCGTCCGGCACGACTTTTAAAACCGCTTCTTGGTTGCCGGTTTTGTCAAAAGTAATTATACCATTGAAAGAAACGTAGGCGCCAAGGTCAACGAACATCTTAGCAACCTCGGGCGAACCGGTATAGCTATGCAAAACAAACCGCAAAGTCTGTTGCGTGTTAGGTGTTTCATGCTTCATTATCTCAAGAATATCCAAACACGCATCATCGGTTCCCTTGGAAGATCTGGAATGGATAATTAAAGTCTTGTTTAGTTCCTTTGCCAATTTGATTTGTTCAATAAAAGCATTTTTTTGAAGCTGTTTGATTTGTTCATGATTCATGTTTCCTGCTTCATGCTTCATCTCCTCCGGCAACCTAAAATAATCCAATCCACACTCCCCTATACCCACCACTTTTGGATTTTGGCAAAAAGTCCTATAGTCTCTACTATTGAATTTTTCTTCTCTAGTCTGAAAACTACTTTCTTCTTCGTCCAAATGCTGACTGTAAGTATGGACTGGATGAACCCCAATAGCCGCATAAACTCCTTGATCGAATTTGTTAGCGAGTTCAACAGCCTGTCTGGAGGTATCTATTTGCGTGCCAACTAAAACCATATTCACGCCGTCGTTTAAGGCGCGTTTTATGGTTTCCTCGGCATCATCCTTAAATGCCGCAAAGTTGACATGGGCATGAGTATCTATCAGCATTTTTTTGAACCAGTGCTTATTCGTGCGAATAAGCACTTAAAGTTATTAGGGCTATTGAACCTTGGGAAATAAAGGTTCAGATTTTACAATTTTATCTGCTGATATTATTTCCAAAATCTTTTTGCTGGTTTCGGGCATAAAAGGACTTAGCTGATTGGCGATGCTCACAATGGCCGAGGCCAGTTGGCCGATAATTTCTGTAAATTTTGTTTTATCGGTTTTTACAAGTTCCCACAGCTTATTTTCATCCACGGCTTTGTTGCCCCAGGCCACCCAACCCCAAATTTTTGCCAAAGCTTCGTGGAATTTAAATTGCTCAACCAACTGGCCTATGCCTTCATCGCCTGCAAAAGCTTTAGGTTGGCCGCCCGCAAGTTTCCCGTCCAAATTCTTCTCAATTAAATTCGTAACACGGCTGACCAAATTCCCCAAACCATTAGCCAACTCGCCTTCATACCTTGCTTTTAATTTTTCCTCGCTTACATCGCCATCTTCGCCAAAGGCCACTTCGCGCAAAAGCAAATAGCGCACGGCATCAGCTCCGTACTTTGCCACCCAGTCATTGGGGTCTATTACATTACCGACTGATTTTGACATCTTTTCCCCGCCAACAGTTAAATATCCGTGCACCACCACAGATTTAGGCAACTCCAAACCCGCGGCCTGTAAAATTGCCGGCCAAATAATACAATGAAACTTAATGATATCTTTTCCGACAATGTGGATATCAGCAGGCCAAAAATCAGCGGTTCCTGATTTTGCTCCTGTTATGTAATTCATTAACGCCTCCACCCAAACATAAATAGTTTGCTCTTTGTCCCAAGGCAAAGGAATACCCCACTTCACGTTCGGCCTTGATATTGCAATGTCATGAAAACC
>JAHFJK010000015.1:0-1186 GCA_023245915.1 Candidatus Doudnabacteria bacterium
TGGGTTTATCCAGCCCTGGTCAATGGCGTACTTGAAAAAGAACACCATACCTAAAACTACTGCCACTATGCCAATCTTATTAAGCCAATTGGTGGCTAGCTCGGTTTGCTGGGCTTCGGTCATTGGAGTGGATGGAGCTACCTCCACCGGCGGTTTGGGCGCCGGAGTTTCTTTTGGCGCAGTAAAAAGCGCTGCCGGTTTTTCAGATTCTTCCCGCACCGCTGATTTTTCCGCATTAGATAAAGCCGCGCCTTGTTTCAACCTTTGTTCCAAAACCTTCAGTTTGTTGCTTACGCTGGCAATCCAGAAAAATAAAACTACTAAACCAATAAACAAAATAAATTCCATAAAATAATTTTAATGATTATTTTTTAAGGTGAAAAGTTTCCCGTCGGGGCTTTTAAATTACTCAGATATTCCTGCTACTTTTCAGGGGTTGATAAATCCACAAAATTTGAAGGAGGGGCAATATTTTTAATTACATCAAAATCTGAAAACTTCAAAGTTAATTCATAATCAATTTGTAGTTCAGGTTTTTTGGCAATATCATCTATAGTCAGTGGACTAATCCTGGGACCTGCACATTGCTCGGGCTTGCCCGGGCATTGTATCGAAGTTTCTATTCCTTGAGGGGTTAACTTACCCACTCCGAGTTGATAATTTACTATCTCTCCGTTTGTAGCATAAGCATCCTTAAAGTTTTGTAGCCCATCTGCCAAACAAAATGTCAGTTGGAACGATTCAAAAACCTTTTTTCCATTTACCATTTTAGCTTTACCCGTAGGGGTATACCAATAATTATTATAATAATCCGTGCATGTTCCGCCTGCGGGCGGGGCTTTGGGAAAGTTATTTACCAAATTTATCGGCGTGCCGCTTAATCCGTCAGGATACCCTCCGTACTGATCTTTATATTCAAATAAGCTCATATTTATGCCCCTTATGTCAGCTATTCTTGCCAAATCCCCTGAGTGAACAACCTCTTCCTCATTAATTAAAAATAAATTTTGATAATTAGGAATTTTTGCTTGTAATTGTAATTTTTCCAGCTGATTGCTTTTTGGATTAATCCATAAATCATATGTACTGACGTTAATATTATCAACCCTGGCGTTAATCGTGGAAGCGTCGTCCTGTTTTATTCCTGCCAGCTTTTTTTTCAGAGCCTCTTTATTCAAAGAAGCTT
>JAHFJK010000015.1:1196-17505 GCA_023245915.1 Candidatus Doudnabacteria bacterium
GAAGCTTTATAGTGAAAAACTCTATCGCCGTTTACGTTTTCCGCTCCAGCGAAGCTTTCTTTTTGGATATACTGCGGCTCGACCCAAGTTTCACTCAATAAATTAGGTAATACGTCGGGCTGTATACTGGTATTGTTAAAACTTAGCGGGTTTAAATCCAGAGAATTTATACCAAGATAAACGGGGTCAGAAAAATTATCATTTTCTTTTGGGCTCTCTTTCACCCATTGCCCGTTTAAACTGGCAAGCAAGCCTGATGAGCCCAATTTCTGATCTTGCGCTTGATTGTAAAAAAATCCGCTCGCTAATCTAATATAGCTTGTGGTTGCGTGAATAAAATAGACACCTTTCAACTGTTGCGGATTAAAAATCAACATTTGCGCTTCTGTGGTTGTACCCGAGCCGCTATAGTTGTTATAGTTGTGACCAGCTACCTCCAAGTTCACGTCATAAAAATCAATGTTGCCATAAGCACCTTTAAAATCTTTCCCTGAAGATTTTATTGCATATTCTAGAGTATACGCTTGAGGCAGTGAAGAGCTCAAAAATTTGTCCCAAACCACTTGTGCCTCCGCAGACGAATTCTCGGCAGAACTTTTTACATCACTTATGTTATTTTTATTTAGCAAATACCTGTAGGCGGAAAAGCCGCCCACGCCAAAAAATATCAAAACCAAAACAATGATTACGATTTTATTTATACCTTTGCCGGATTTTGGTTCTGCGGATACCGGTGGTTGATTGTTTGAGTTTTCTGATGGCTGCGAAAAATTTTGATTTTGCTGTTCCATAAATTTATTTTTTAATTATTTTAAATTATTTTGTTTCTTAAGTTAATTGTTAAAAAGTTAATTTCAATTTATAGATAAATCATTAGTGAAATATGTTTTATCTGCGCATCAGTGAACTATTGATGTTCACTTTGTATTTTTCCTCTTAAAGTTCTTAATTCATCTAGCGCGATCTTTCCCTGCTCTTTATTTGGCGGCGTGCCGTGCCAGTGGTAATCGTATTCCATAAAATCCACGCCTTTGCCGGCAATAGTGTGCGCGATTATCACGGTGGGTTTTTCGTAAATGGCCTTGGCCTCATTACAGGCATTAATTATTTCCTGCATATTGTGCCCATCTACTTCCAGCACATGCCAATTAAAAGCTTCATACTTGGCACGCAGATTTTCCAAAGGCATAATGTCCTCCGTATAACCGTCTATCTGAATATTATTTCTGTCTATAATGCCCGTAATGTTATGAAGTTTATTTTTTCCCGCAAACATTACAGCTTCCCAAGTCTGCCCTTCCTGCTGTTCGCCATCTGACATAATAAGATAAATTCGATTTTTCATATGGTCCATCATTAGTCCCAATGCCATGCCCACTGCTTGCGATGTGCCTTGCGCCAAAGGCCCGCCGGTATTTTCTATCCCGGGCAGCGATAAATTGTGGGGGTGGCCCTGCAGCCTGGTGCCCAATTTTCTCAAAGTTTTCAGCTCTTCTTTGGGAAAATACCCAGCTTCTGCAAGGGTTGCGTACCACACCGGGCAAATATGTCCGCAGGAAAGTATTAGCCGGTCTCTTCCAATCCATTTCGGATCTTGTGGATTCTGCTCCATGACATTAAAATACAGCGCTGTAAAAACATCCGCCATATCCAGCGGCCCCGCGCTATGCCCGCTGCCCGCGGCCAACAACATTTCAATAATGTCCTGACGGATATCGTTAGCTTTGTATTTTAATTCGTTTATAGATAGTTTCATTTTATTTGTAGAAGCTGCGCTAAACGCTGTGGGGAACAAACGCGGTGTCAGACGCTGACCGTCTTATTGCGCGCCAAATCGTAAATTCTTCTTTTTATTTCAAGTGTGCTTGGAGAAAAATTTATCAGAAAACCAAGTCTGTAATTTGTGGCCTTCAAATACCGCCAAAATTGCTTTTCGTCTTCTTTTACCAAAAAGGGCTTACATTTTACTTCAAGTACTATAATCTCATTCACAACTTTGTCGGGGACATAAACACCGACTTTGACCCCAGAAAAATAAATATCGATTCTTTTTTGGGAGTCAACAACAAGGCCTCTTTTTTCCAGTGCGACAGTCAAAGCGTTATCAACTACTGATTCTTTAAAGGATCCTCCAAATTCTTTGTATACTTCTCTGCATGCGTCCAAAATCTTCGAACTTTCTTCCTTATAAAGCAAGTCATCGCGGATGTTTTTCCCGGCGTTTATCATAGCATTTGCATACAGCGTTTTACACAGCTTCTATTTTACTTTTTCTTTCTAAAATGCCTGACTAAACTTAAAATGATCGAGGAAATTAAGAACCAGAATAAAATATCCAAAATTAGCTTGAAAAAAGAAAATTGACTCAAATTCTGCGGACCTGTTCCGAAAACATAATTAATTCTCTCGGTATAGAAAACTAATGGCCATCCCTGCTCTCCAAAACAGGGAAAACTTCTGCATAGCGGCCATGTTGCTATCAACATTAAAAGGAATAAAGGTGCCGCTAAAACCACACTCCAGACCACCAAATGCTTTTTTGTTTCCAGACTAAAAATTTTCATAAAGTCTTGACAAACTAATTATATATGCTAAACTGGTATTGAAAAAGACTTTCGGCCGTGGTTCATATACCACACCTAGCGGAAGGTCTTTTTTCATTTTATGGTGGAAAAACCGACATAAAGTACTTTTCGTCATTTTTCTTATTTTCCTTAATCTGAACATAAAAGCTTTGTTTGCCTTTGCTTCTACCCGCAAACCTATGTAGAATTTCGCTTGAATTGTTAGGATTATCCTTGGAAATCGGCGCAATCCTGGAATTCTCAATCAAATCCAATGCGCACAAATAATATTTCAACCTTCTGGTCCTGTCGCGCCAGTTTTTTTGCCACTGATGGTGCCAGAAATAATCCAGAAAAATTTTATCTTTGTTAAAGTAAGCCGATCTGACATAGGGTCTTCTCTTGGTTTTCTTTTTAAGCTGTTTGTAAATGTCTAAAGCTCTTTGGTGTATCTCACCGAAATCCGACCCGCCAATTACATTATGCTTTGACTGAAAGACTTTCATTCCTGTTTTTCTTTCCAAAATGCCTTACTAAACTTAAAACAATAAGAACAATAACCGCCCAAAAAAACCAATCTAAGAAAAAAGTAAGATTTTTGAATAAATCAAAAAAAGAAAACTTTCCATCAAGCGTTACAAAATAAAACCTCATTAATAAAGGCCAACCACCAACTACGAAGTGCGCTTCAGGCGACCCCGCAGTAAACTGTTCGTATCCAAAAAAGTAAAAAAATAAAATACTAAATAACAATCCCAAAATTAAACTCCATCCAAATAAATGCTTTTTAGTTTTAAGGCTGAAAATATTAAAATAAGTTCCTAAATTTAAAAAAATAAAAATTGGCAAGGACCAAAAAAACAAAACAATCAGTAAATTCAACCAAAAGATTTTTTCTATGTCCCATGTTTTAGTATGAGTAATCGGATTGTTATTAGATTCAACAGAAACTAAAGAGGAGCCATCAAAATGCCAGCCAGATGTAAGGTTTTCGTATTTCATCATTTCTTCATAACCTTCTATTTTCCAATTTGCAACGGACGAGTCATAGATTTTAATAATTGGCAATATCCATCCCGCATTGCTGCCACATGGACCATCCGTGCAAATTTGCGCATCAAGCTTTGAATTAATAAAAATAAATAAAAAAATAAAAGCCAAAATCAAACTCCCAATAATTATTTTTTTCTTGCCTTTAAAGCTTAATAGCTTCATTGAATTTCTTTTAACAAATTCTCGTAGGCTTGGTTAATATCAGCGGCTTTTACCAAGGCCGAACCTGCGCATATTAAATCCGCGCCGGCCAAAGCTATGCTTTTTATGTTGGTTTCATTTACGCCGCCGTCTACTTCTATTATAGCACGGGGTTTTAGGCTTCTTAGCTGTTTAATTCTATCTAATGATGCCTCTATAAAAGCCTGCCCCTGCTTGCCGGGAACTACACTCATTATAAGATATTGGTCGGAGTCGATGTCCTTGAGAACTTCAACCGATGTGTCTGGATTTATGGCCACCGAAGTTTTAAAACCCATGGCTTTGATTTTCGATAAAGCTTTTTGCAAATCATCCGATGAAGCATAAGCTTCATAGTGCACGATTATGGTTTTAAACCCGCAAATCTGATAATCCAAAAAATCCACCGGCGATTTTATCATTAAATGCGCTTCCCAATGAAAGGCCGGATTAAGCGCATCCATTTCCGAAGGCGGCAAAAGTTTGTTTTCAATGAAGGAGCCGTCGCCAAAATCCACCTGGATTCTTTGAAGACCCGGCAGTTTAAGCACTTTGGAAAGCTTTTCCAAAAAGCCTTCTTTGGTTCGCTCTAAAATTGCGGGAACAATTGTAGCCATAGTTAGGAAATAGGAACTGGGAATTAGGAATTAGATTGCAAATTTTTAATCATTGTGTTTAGCATGCGCATAACTTCATCAAGCAACGAATTTACTTTACTAAAATCCAAATTTTTACCAAAAGATAGCTTTTTAGCAACCGCAATATGGCTTTCAAGTTCAGCGCCCGACCCAAAAGCAATTACTAAAAATTGGCGGAATTCTTTTTTGCTGCCAAGGCGGCGTCCTTCGGCTATATTGGCTGGAATAGACACCGCTGATCTTCTTGACTGTGAAGTCAGGCCATATATTTCAGTTTTAGGGTAAAATTCGGTTACTTCATATACAGCAACGACTAAATCCACCGATTTCTGCCAAACAATTAAATCTTTGTAACTTTGAATTTCCATTCTATCTTCTAACTACTATTTCCTAACTCCTAATCTCCTGCTGCGCAATTTTCTCAATCCTCCGCTGGTGCCTTCCGCCTTCGAATTTGGTTTCAATGAACAAATCTATGGCGCGCTTTACCTGATCAATAGTTAAAAACTGGGCTCCTAAAGAAAGTACATTTGCGTTGTTGTGCTCCCGGGCAAGCCTGATAATTTCTTCATGCGTACCATAATATAAAGCCGCTCTTACGCCCTTTACTTTGTTTGCGGCCATGGCCTCGCCGTTGCCCGATCTGCCTAAAATAATTCCCATACTGCCCGGATTTTGAGCGACTTTCTGCCCGCAGGGAATAATAAAATCGGGATAATCATCTGCCGGATCCAAAAGCAAAGGCCCGCAGTCCTCCACTTCCTGGTCGGTATTTTTTAAATGCTGCAGTATTTGTTTTTTTAATTCAAACCCTGCGTGGTCACTGGCAATGTAAATCATATTCCGCTGATTGGTCGCTGATGAGTACGCTGATTGGTCGCCGAACGCTCTTCAGCGTTATTTCAGCGTACCTATCGGCGTTTAATCAGCGGTCAAAGGTTAATTATGGTATTAAAATCCTTAGCCATTAAACTGACTCCTCCGGTTAATAAGCCGTCGATGTTGGGCTGCGATAAAAAGCCTTTGGCATTATTGACATTCACGCTTGCCCCATAAATAACTTTGCCCGCTTTAAACTTGGTTTTAATAAATATGGCCATTTTTTCGGCGTGATCCGCATCAGCAGCCCTAGTTTGGTAAGGATTACCCTTGGAAATTGCCCAGACCGGCTCGTACGCCACCACAACCTTTGATGGATCAACGCCTTTTAAATTAATATTAAGCTGCGCGCGCAAAACATCTGTAACTTCCAAATCATCCTGCTCAACTGTTGTGCCAAAGCCAACACACAAGACTGGAATAATTTTTTGCGCTAAGCAAGCTCTAACTTTCGCGTTAACCATTTCGTCCGTATCCCCCACTTCACGTTTTTCACTGTGGCCAACAATACAATACTTAATTCCCAAATCCTTTAATTGCGCCGGCGAGGTTTGTCCAGTATGGGATCCCTTGTCCGCCCAAAAGCAATCCTGCGCGCCAAGATTTGGATAATCTATCTGCGATAAATAGATGGTAGGTGGGCAAAGCACAACTTTATTTTTCGCCTTCAGTGATATTGAACCCGCCAACTTCTGCGCGTCTTTTAAAGTTGTCGGATTAAGTTTCCAATTAGCTATTATCAGTTTTTTTGACATAAGTAAACTTATGATAAATAACAACTATGATATAAGAAATTAATAAAAAATAAATTAAAAAAATCAGACTATCAAAAACTGTAAAAATAATCTGGTGCTGTGGTTCATTAGGCAAACAATTATAAACGTCTCGACAAAAAGTGTTTGTGTTAGGTTTAAAAAATGGCAAGTCTAATAATTTCGTTCCAATATAAGTTGGCGGCAAAAGAAAATAATACAGGTATTGATTCAAGAAAAAATGACCTACAAAGATATATAAAACAATTAATGCTAAAAACGTTAAAGAAATTTGTTTTTTCATTTTATTTCTTTCCTATTTTCTTCAACCCCTGTTTTAATTCCTTAATGTGTTTTTCAGGAGGCAATTGTTCCGGCATTACACCGCCAATTTCTTTAATAGTCTGGCGGACTTTGGAACCTACGGTATAATGGGTTTGGCTGGCCTCCTCTTGGCCGCGGATATTTTCTTTTGTGAGTTTCGCGTCAGTCTGCGTAATGCGGAATAAGTTTGCCGCCAGCTCTTCGGAACCGGCCCGGTCAAGCAACTCACCCTTATAAATGCCTTTATATGCTTCAATATCCTTAACCTTCATCCCATACAAACCCAAGTACCCGGCGTCGTTAAACAAACCAAATTTTGTGACTCCGGCGCGTTTGGCTGTGCTGGCCAGATTTTTATTTTCTTCCTTGACTTTATTCCTTATAAATAACCGTTTAACATTACCATTCATTTGTTGATGGATTTCCTGCTTACGGGTCTGGATAGCAAAATAGCTTTGAGCTTGAGCGATTTGAGGCTTAGCCGGGTCTCCATTTTGGGCGATAAGGTAACAGGCGTACCTATCTAGCTTCCAATCTTTAACTTCACGAACTGTACTAGACCCTATTTTGACCATTTTCGTCAAGTCACGAAAATGGTCATTAACAATCTGACCGCTTTGCAAACATGCTTTTTGCGCTCTCTTAACTGTAACTTCAAAATTTTCCCACCTTAAGTATCCCAAAATTGGCATAAGTTCGCGCGCAACCCAAAACTCCACCCCATTTTCGTCAAGGTGTTTAATATTTTCAAAATCTTTATGCGGGCCAAAAAGTGTTAAATTCTCGCTCATAAGACCTTAAGTTTCCGGTTAGTGATGATTAATTTTTTCATTTGTTTGATTATTCTTTTTAAAAAAGATTATGATTTTTCCTATAACAAAGACTATCAAATATGATAAAAATAAGAATACTATAAGTAAGTTTACTAGGTTTGGGTATAAAGGGCTTTCGGGGCAATTATACTTTGGACTGTAAATATCACAAATTGCTGTGGGAGGAATTCTTAAATAAAAAAACGGATCATTGAAAACAACAAAACCAAAACCAACTCGACTATTATAAAAACTTTGGTCTGAAATAATTTTTTCATAAAGTTTGATATGACAGATAAGACTTATCGGGCCAATAAGACCTATCAGTCCTATTCTCCCTTTAAAAACTTAGTCGACACCTCCGGCGGCACCGGGTTAACCGGAATCCCGGTCGCAAACTCAAAGCCTGCCCAAATAGTAATCCGCGGAAAAATTGTTAAATGCCAGTGGTAGGCTTTTTCTTCATGCGCGCTGTGCCTACCCGCTCCATCCCGCCCTTTTATCGGCATATTGTGGATGTAAAAATTCAACGGCGGGTCCGAAAGTTTTGTGTAGAGTTGTCCCAAAGTTATTTTAAGGACAAAGGATAAATGCCTAATTTCCTCCTCACTCATGTCTTCAAACCGCGCGCTGTGCCTTTTTGGCAGAATCCAGGTTTCAAACGGCGAGCGCGAAGCATAAGCCGAAATTACAATAAAATGGTCATTTTCATGGACCACCCGTTCTTTTAACCCGATTTCTTCCTTAATAATATCACAATAAATGCAACTTTGGTGGCTTTGGAAATGGTGATAGCAGCCTAAAATTTCAGAATGGATGTGGGGCGGAACTATAGGGATAGCAATAAGTTGATAGTGTGGATGAACCAGACTGGCGCCCGCGTCGCGACCGTGGTTGTGGAAAATTTGCACATAGGCTAAATCTTCGCGCTGGCTTAAAGTTTTTATTCGTTCAATAAAGATTTTTAAAGACAGCTCCACCAGCGTTATGGATTGCAAAGCCACAGGCTCGTTGTGGGCGCGGGTAACAATGACTTCATGCTCACCATCTCCGGAATAGGAAACATAAAAATCTTTACGTCTTTGAATGGGCACTTTTTCCAAGGCTGCGAATTTATTTGGGATAATCCTAATCTGCCAATCCTGGTCGCTTTCAATAGGCCGGTCACGGTCGCTGGATAAAATTTGGCCGTTAATCCCCACTCTCAAAATCTCACTATTGAGATGCTCATTGCCCGGACAAAAAACGCACTTGGCGTCCGTTTCCGGCACGCCATGCATGACCGAATAAGTTTTATACTCATCCGGCCGTTTGCCGCGGCTGGGGGCAATTAGCACCCAATGCTTGGTTACTGGATTTTGTCGAAACTCACTCATTTATTTATTTTTAGAGTGGAGATCCGCCGAAGTCCGCCAGAGGCGGACGAAGGCGGGTCGAAATTCTGACATTTTTCATTTTTTATTTTTATCAAGGTAATTCTGCAATAAAATTTGCGCGGCCAGGCTATCCAGATTTTTTGTCGACTTTGATTTATTTTTTATTGACGACAACCCACCGAAGCCTTGGCGAAGGTGGGCCGCCATTTGCGATGACAACCGCTCATCCACAGTTTCTACTGGCAACCCTGTTTTACTTTCAACTTTAATCTTAAAACTTTCAACTTCCCTGGTTTTCTCCGTCTCCCCCCCGCTCATATTCAGCGGCCAGCCGAGGACAATTTTGGTAATCTGATTTTGTTCGATGACAGATTTTATCTGCGCCCAAAATTCTTTGGGCGAAAGTATAATCAGCTCTCTTGCCAGCGTTTGAGTTTCATCGCTCACCGCCAAACCAATTCGCTTTTCGCCATAATCTATTCCCAGTATTTTCATAAGTCTTATCAGTCCAATAAGTCCTATATGACCTATTTTGATTCGCCTAAAACCACGGTTAGTGTTTTCTCCTCGCCCTTGTGATAAACCTTCAAACTCACGCTGTCGCCAATATTATAATTTTTCAGCAAATCCGCCAAAGCATGCTCCTGGTCCACTTTACGCCCATTAACCTCCAAAATAATGTCGTTCTCAACCAGCCCCGCTTTGTCTGCCGGCGAACCGGGCACAACCGCAAAATCCGCTGTGGTTTGCCCGCGGACTATAAGCGCGCCATAAGTTTTAGACAGTTTTTGCTCCTCGGCAATAGCCTCGGTAATCACAACATATCTTACTCCCAAAAAACTTCTGGTAATTCTGGCATTTTTTTGAAAACTCAACAGGTCTTTTTGCAGATCGTTAGATGGGATTGCAAAGCCCACCAGCTGGCCCTGCAGGTCTATAGCCGTGTTAATTCCGACGACCTGACCGGTTAAATTCAACAAAGGCCCCCCGCTATTGCCGGGGTTAATAGCCGCGTCCGTCTGGATGACTCCGGACAAAGATTCACTGCCGCCGGTTTCACCCCCGGCCGTTATGCTTCTGCCAATGCCGGAAATAATGCCCGAGGTTACGGTATTATGATATTGCCCCAAAGAATTGCCAATCGCAATCACTCTCTGGCCGATTTGTAATTTTGATGAGTCAGTCATGGTTAAAAATGGCGCGCCTTTAATTTCTATTTTCACAATTGCGATGTCGTTCATTGGGTCCTGGGCTAAAACTTTGGCATCATATTTTTTGCCGTCCTGGGTCAAAACCGTGTAACTGGCCGTAGAATCTGAAACTACGTGTTTGTTGGTAAGTATTAAACCGTCAGCGGAGACAAAAAAACCACTGCCAGCTCCAACCTGCTGGATGTTGGGCGATGATGGCTGCGGCTGTTGCCTGAAGCCGAAATAAAAATTAAAAAATGGGTCATTCTCAAACGGACTTGTCCCATAGCCGGGAATTTTGCTTAAATCCTTGGAAATGACAATGGAAACCACTGCCGGGCTGGCATTTTTAACGGCGTCGATGATTGCCGAATTTTCATTTAAGGTGATATTTTGAGTAATTGAATTGCCGCCGATTTTGGGAAAATATTTTTGGCCCAGAGCATGGGTTAAAAAATAATACGCCCCAAAAGCTCCCCCAAAAGAGCCAAAAACCAAGCTTAAAACCACGGCTAAAATTACGACCTTGGATGTCCGCCCCGTTAGAGAAACATGGTTTGAATCACTAAAACCTTGTTGATTGAATGCTTCTTGTTTTTTTTCGCCCCCAATGTGAGCGGTTTTCTCTAACGGAGTCCAGGAGTCTTTCGCTGCTGGTTGATTTGGATTTAATTTCGAATCAAAATTTTCCTCTGCCATAATTGTAAACCTAATAATTTTATGGTGCTATTATAACATAAAGCCGGCTTTTTCCAAAAAGCCGGCTTTAAAAATTAAACTGTTACTGGTCGCCAGGATAGTCGGTTGGGATATTGGGAGGGTTGGGAATGTCGGGTGCGCTTTCTGTCGGCACTGTCGTAACCAAATTTACCACTGGCACGGGCAGGCAGGCTTTTTGTTCTTTAAGGACTGCACCTTTAAAAACAAAAGTGTTCAAAAATATCTGCGTGGCCTGGCTGGAGATTTTGGCAGCCAGCGGATTGCCCGACTCGCCCGGAAAACCCTCAGATAGCATGGCCTGTAAAGACTTTTCCTGTGTAGTTACAATGTCTTGTACCGAAGTCAGTATTCCCCCTGTTGGGTCGCGCGAAGACTTTTTGCCTCCGCTGATTAACTCCTGGTTTGCCGCGGTTTGAGCGGCGCTGTTTGCCTGGGCCGCCACATCCTGATAATAAATCTGCCAGCCGTTAGGCGAAGAAAGAAAATCCCCCGTCTTTGCCAGTTTTTTATAATAATCCGGATCCTTAGGGTTCAAGCTATTAGGATCAAAGCCCAGGTGAACATTGGCTTTGGCTTTGAAAACCGAAGCCAAATTTTGCTGTTTGCCGCAGCTTACGGAAGGAATGAACTGTTTGACCAAACTCCTGTCCAAAGGATTGTCCACATATTTATTCAAATAATCATCAACGTACTGCGATCCGGCAAGAGCATCTGTGTAATACAAATAATTGGTAATCGCGTAAGCTTGTTGAATTTTTTTAGATAATTTTTGCAAAAAATGCAACTGGAATTGGGCCAGGGCGGTTTGAGCGATAGTATTCGTTATGGTTTGAATTTTTTGGAAAATATCAATAACTAAAGAAAAGAAAAAAGCGTGGGCAGAAGGCGCCAGCCAACTGCCCGCGGCATTGTCGCTGTCATCAGGCCCGGAAAAACCGTATTTTTTATCCAAGGCTTGGAACTTCGATTCTGCCCGGTGGGTGGATTCCGCGATAATCGCTATCTGCTTATACATTTGCGGCCAGGGACTTACATCCGGTTGAGCGATGTAAGATCTGGATAGTTTTGCCATGTCCAAATAGGCTTCCAGAGCAATTAACTGCTGGAATTGGAAGTCAGCGGCTTCTTTGGGAATTGCCAGTTTGGAATATTGTTTTAGCGAACTTTCAAGGCTGATAATCAGTTCATCTACCCGTTTGGCGTCGCCTGTCTCTAAAAGCAAATCATTTTCCGCTAAATCGGTAGCCAGATTAACATGCTCCACAATAGGGCCGGCGGCTTCCGCATAATTTAAAATGGTGTCTTTGCCTATAGCGTTGACCACGCGCACAGCTGTTTTAGGCTTGTCGGGTATAACAATCTTTTGGTTCGCATTAAGCTCCTGCTCTACCGCTTGTCGCATTTCTTCAGGGCTGACTATCTCTGCGAACAGTTGCTTCTGCGCCTGCGGGTTTGTGCCCAAGGAATCCAAAAATTTTATATATGCCTGCTGTTTTTGTTGTGATTTTTGCTGTAAAGAAGCATAATCAACCTCCGAATTTTGCAGCGGGCGGTGCCAAATGGAAACAACCAGTAAAATTATAATTAAGGCAATACTTCCATAAAAAATCTGCTTTTGTGCTTTAGTTTCGAGCATTTTTATTTAGTTTTTAGATGATGGAAAATCTTTTCTAATCTAAATTTTACCATTTTTTCGCCGCTCCGCCAAGTCAAGTTATCCACATTCAATTAAAAACGCAAGTTTTGCTGTAATTGGCCAAAGCCCAGGTAGCCAGTGCCGCCGTGTGAGGATTTTCTAAATTTGATAATTGAGTATACTTCCACCCCCCATCAGGGCTTTGGCTTTCGGTAATTTCAGCAACCCAATCTTTCCCAACCTGGCTAAAAAACCCTCCCAGCTGCAAAAAAACCGCTCTTTCGGCAGACAAATCGGAAAATTCATTTATACTCTGCTGCTGTTGGGCAATCTTTTCCGCGGCTTGAGGCAAAACTTCATTGACTTCCTCCAGGTTGCAATTATTGCGTCTTAAAAACAGCATTGCCAAATAACGGTGGGTTAAATCATAGCCCAATGAATTTTTTATATCAAAAATTTTTTCTTCTACATTTTGAGGCAGTGGGTTTATATCGCAATAAAGCGCCGGAATCAAAATATCGTCGTAAGAGCCTGCTCTGCCCGCCAGCGAGGTATAGTCAATTATGCTGACTTTTCCGTAATTAAAAAGCCTTTTATAGGCTTGCTCCTGTGGAGAAAAATCCGCCGAAGCAAACCGGCTGTCAACAAGCCGATTAATGGAGTCCAAATGGCAATAGTTATTATTCATCTCGCTCATTGCCCAAAATATGCCGGGATCGCTAAAGTTGCCCTGATAGCTTAAAAGCCACTGGCCGCCTTTTTTTGCGGCACGTGCCGCGGCATGGTCCTGTTCACGCACAACGGATTTTTGTTTTAAAAATACAACCGCGAAAGTTATTACAATCGCGGCCATATAAACCATGGCAAATTTGTATTTGCTAAAAGCTGGCATTTTATTCTATCAGTTCGCCGCCAAAGACTTTTAAAGCGTCGCTCAAATTTCCGGCTGTCGCGGTTTCTCTGACTTCCTGTCTAATGACCTGAGCGCTGATGCCAATTTTTTTACCGCTAATCTCTTCTATCACAGAAACAATCAGTGAGGAATTTTTGGCATTTTCCAGGCTGTGCTTGTCAAAAACAAATTTTACTGCCACAACAATTTTTCCCTCGGCTACGGAATCCAGTCTGCAATTTTTTAACATACTGCCCAAAGGCCCGTTAATTTCCTTAACTTTAGCCACAACTTTTGGCCACAAATTTTCCGCTTCTGCCAAATCTAAAACAGGCGCTTGTGCTGGAGATATTTCTTGCGATGATGAAATGCGGGGGGTTTCCTGAACTTCCATTTCTTCTGTTTGGACTGAAGGCTGCTTTACCTGTGCCGGTGGCGATCCGCCTGTATCTATATCGGCAGCCGGATTTTCCGTGGCTTTGGATTTGCGATCTCCGCTTTCCGCTCTTTTGACCGCCGCTTCAATGCCTGCCAAAAGCAAAGGAATTTCCGGGCTAGGCGAAAGGTTTAGGTCTTTGAAAGATTTTAAAAATAACCTGATGGTAAAAATTAAATCCTGGACCTGGAATTTTTGCGAAAATGCTTTTAACTTTTGCCAACGCTCTTCTGCCAGAGCAAAATCCACTTTTCCTTCGGTAATTTTATAAATTAAATTTTTACGCAGATACTCCAGAAAATCCCGGTTAAAAATTAAATAATCCAGGCCCTTTTCCGCTAAGCCTGAAAAAAATTCAGGCATTTGGCCTGCTTGCCCGGCCGCGATTAGATTAAGTAAATTTTCACACATCCCAATGTCGGTTATGCCCAAAAGCTGCTGTCCTTCGGCCAAACTAACCTCATTGCCTAAAGTGCTGATTTTGTCCAGCAAAGACAGCGCGTCCCTGACACTGCCTTCGGCGTTCTGGGCCACGAGATTTAAAATATCAGGGGTGAATTTCAAGCCTTCAGCCTGGCTGATTTTTTGTAAATGTCCCAGCAAATCCGCGGCACTTAAAGCCTTAAAATCAAACCTCTGCGTGCGCGAAACAATCGTCGCCGGCACTTTATTAATTTCCGTGGTCGCCAAAATAAAAATCGCGTGCCTGGGCGGCTCTTCCAAAGTTTTCAGCAAAGCGTTAAAAGCGCCCTTGCTCAACATATGGACTTCATCGATAATGAAAACTTTATATTTTCCGATTGTAGGCGAAAATTTTACATATTCTATTAACTCCCTAATGTTATCCACGCCGGTATTGGACGCCGCATCCACTTCCACAAGATCGATAAAATTGCCCTGTTCAATCTGCTTGCAAACTGAACACTGCCCACAAGCATCCCCCAAAGCATCGGGCGAAGCCCGTACAATATTTTTCTCCCCCTCTGGGGGAGATGTCTTGAGCGCAGCGAAAGACAGAGAGGGTTCAATTCCCTGGCAATTCACCGCCTTAGCCAAAATCCTGGCCACCGATGTCTTGCCCACCCCCCGGCTGCCCGTAAACAAATACGCATGCGCAACACTCCCGCCCGCAACTTGATTTTTTAAGGTTTGGATAATAGGTTTTTGGTTTAAAACCTGAAGGAAAGTTTGTGGTCGATATTTTCTATACAAAACTGGCATAAAACTTTGTTAGAATCAAAAAATATTTACACTTCTTCGTCATTATCACCATTGGAATTTAATGTTTCCTCAAATGCCGGCATTTTTAAAATTTCCTGAGAAGTTATCTAACCTTATTTTATCACTTTTCCCAAAACAAAAAAAGCCCTGTTTAATAGGCTTTTTTTAAATCACCCTGGGTGGCAGAGACCGCAGGGCTTAAGAACTCATAAAAAATTAAATTTTATCGTCAAACTTTAGTTCTTTCATTACTTCGTCTCTTAACACAATCCCCGCGCTGTTTAAAATTAAATCCAAAGTCAAGCCTTTATTATAGGCATAATTTTTTAAAGGAACTGCGATTGTGTCGTTGTTATTTGCCAGCTCTTTCATGACAGCCATTGAAAATTCCTGAATATCATAATTTGTCTGGGGGTTTTTAGCCCTAACAAATTTGATTAAATAATCTTTTTTTTCTGGATTTTTTATTATCTCAACAAAACCGCTATCTTTCATTAACTCTTCCCCAAATTCCGTCAGTTTAATGGGGCTGCTGGCTGTGTATGCAAGTTGTTGTCTTATAGTAAAACCTTTGCCGGATAACAAAGATTGCATCTCTACAATCGCATTAGTGGAAACATTCAGATTTCTTTCTAAACTTTTAATTTCACTTTTAACCTCTTTATCGAGATTTTTTATGTCTGACTTTATATCTTTAAAATTATCTTTTAGGTCATCAAGGACTTGGAATTTTTTACCAACCACAAAAACCCAACCAGCCACTACTACCAAAGCGCTGATAACTGAAGTAAGTATTGACCAAACTAGCTGAACTTTGTCCATATAACAAGTATACCCTGAACCACTGATTCAAACAAGTGTCAGTCTATTCTTTATGTCTATTTTTTAAAGACAATAATTTTATACCCCGTAAAGTTCCAGAATAGGGACACGCCGGTTGCGGCTATAGCCGCGACGTTTTTGTCCAAATCTGTGCCGAACAAATGCAAGTGCGTAGAAATTATAGAGAGTAAGGAAACGTATATTCCCAAACCAATCAAAGTAACCACAAAAAATATCACAAAAGAATGGCCTTGATGATTCCAGTCGGAAAGATGGAATCCAAAATGTTTCCACAACACGGTTTCAAAAATCAAAAAGACTGTTAAAACCCCAAAAAAATAATACCACGGGGCGAAATACTGCGACCCGATCAATACAAATACAACAGCCAACCCTCCCAGCAGTCCCACCAAAACCAAGCGGACAAAATTCTTCCACAAGCTAACGCCCAGCTCTGAACCAAAAGTCCAGGTCCGGTTCCATAAATAGCTCTGTACCACAGCGGCGCAGAAAGCTATGCCTCCAATCATTCCCAGCGGCGGGCCATGACTAATACCCAAGGCTTTTGAAATTGCGTTTAAAATCAAAAAATTCAGCCCCGTGTTCATCATGCCAATGCAAGCAAAACGTAAAAATTGATAAATAACCGGCCTTCTTTCCAGAAATCCGGTTATTTGTTCATGAAAATTGGTATTAGATGTTTCTTTATAACTACCCATTAAAACAAATTATTTTTGTCAATTTTGTCATTTATTTAATTTTTGTCATTTCTTACAACTCCTCATCTTCATCCACAATGACTTTCGCATCCCTT
>JAHFJK010000067.1 GCA_023245915.1 Candidatus Doudnabacteria bacterium
CGCTCTCTGCCTTGGCCGACAGTCTCTTGCAAGGGCGTGCAAAAATGCTTTCTTACGGAAAGCAAGCTGGCAACTTGCAAAATAATCTGCAAACCGCCAAGTTGCTTTCCGTAAAACCTTGTTAAAGAGCCTAAAAATTGGGTAAGAATTCACATGGGCAAATATTATATCACAAAATTATACCTTAGTCAATATCGACAAAACCCCCTATTTATGCTACATTTATTGGGCTTTTTAAACTCAAACATTAACGCAAAATCATTATGGCAACTGCAATTAAAGTGCATCAAAGACTTCGAGAAACAGTACTCAATCCTATTTTAACTCCCGCTGAAAAGCTGGCTATTTTACGCGAGGTAAAAGGCATTTGGAAAAATAGAAAGCCTGATCCTATAAAAGAACTGGCGAAAATGAGGAAGGGGTGGGAACGTAAATTGCCTAAATTGATGTTAAAAAATGCCTTTTAGAATTTTTATACTTCCTCATGCCAAACAGCGAATGCGCGAAAGGAATATAACCGAAAGACAAATAGAAAGCGCTTTACATAACCCCGACAAACTGCATACGGATGGAAGCCATCCCAACCGCTTCCTTGCTAAAAAGATTGTCATATTGGACAATAAACCATACTTGCTGTTAGTTGTTTTTGAACGAGACAGTTACCATACAAGTGTGATAACAGTTATCGCAACTTCCAAAATTCTTAAATATTTATAAACTTATGGCTCCCAAAATTTCATTCCATAAAAAAGAAAATATTTTATCTATCCGCTTCAGCAAGTCTAAAAGCGTGGATTCTGATATTTCAGGCAATGTTGTTATTGACTACGGCAAAGACGGACAGTTGGTAAACGTAGATATTATGGATATTAACTTGCAGGATTTTGCGCCAATAAAAAATTTGCGGAAACTCGATATCAAGCAAATAGCTTAAACATTTAGGCGTATTTTTTGACTGCCCAAAAGCGGGCATTTTTATTTGTAAACCGCGAATGTCTAACCGGCATGAAAAGAAATAACATAAGAAATATCGCAATAATCGCTCACGTCGATCATGGAAAAACTACCTTGGTGGATGCCATGCTCAAACAAACCCAAACTGTTAAAGAATCTGACAGTAAAGATTTAATAATGGACAGTATGGACTTGGAACGCGAGCGCGGCATAACTATTCGGGCAAAAAACGCTTCGCTTATTTATAATCCTGCCTACCGGCAGGCAGGGGCAACAAAAATTAACATCATTGACACTCCGGGCCACGCGGATTTTGGCGGCGAAGTTGAACGCACACTCCGTATGGCTGATGGAGTACTGCTTTTGGTTGACGCCAAAGAAGGCCCCATGCCCCAAACCAAATTTGTTTTAAAAAAAGCCCTTCAATTAGGCTTAAAAGCCATTGTGGTAATTAATAAAGTTGATAAAGACGGCGCTGACCCGGAACATACGGTCAACAAAACTTTTGACTTGTTCGTGAAGCTAAATGCCAGCGACGCACAACTGGATTTTCCTATTGTGTACGCATCCGGAGCTTTGGGCCTGGCAGATTCAGATTTAGAAAATCTTAAATCTTCAATCTTAAATCATAAATCTCCAGACGTTTCTCCGCTGTTTGAAGCCATCATCAAAAACATGCCTGCTCCTGAGGTTAAACCTGACGATCCGTTCGCCATGTTGGTACTGGCTTTGGTTTACGACAATTACAAAGGTAAAATGGGCATTGGTAAAATTGTTTCCGGCAGCATAAAAAAGGCTCAAAATATTTTGCGCGTAAAAACCGACGGCGTCAAAACCCCGGGCAAAATTTCCTCATTGCAAATGTATCAGGGCTTAAAGCCCACTGACGTAGAAGCCGCCGAAGCCGGCGACATTGTGGCTATAAGCGGCTTTGACGATATTCAAATTGGCGAAACTTTGACTGATCCGGCAAACCCAATCCATTTGCCGCCGGTGGAAATTGAACCGCCTACGATTAAAATGACTTTTGGCGTCAACACTTCCCCGTTTGCCGGACGCGAAGGCAAGTTTGTGACTTCCAGAAATTTACGGGATCGATTATATAAAGAGTTGGAAATTAACGTAGCGCTAAAAGTTGAACCCAGCGAAGAAGGTGCCGAGAGTTTTTTAGTTTCCGGCCGCGGTGAGCTTCATCTTGGTGTGCTGATAGAAACCATGAGGCGCGAAGGTTTTGAACTGCAAGTTAGCCAGCCGCAAGTCATATATCATGAAATAGGAAACGCGAAGCATGAACCATACGAAATTGTGACGATTGATGTTCCAAGCGAACATCAAGGGGTTATGATTGAAGAGTTAGGCCGCAGAGGCGCGGAAATGCAGATAATGGATGCCAGCCCTTCCGGCGAAATCCACGCTGAATATTTAATTCCCACACGCGGATTAATTGGCTTAAAAAATCTGCTTTTGACCCGTACACGTGGAACCGTGATATTAAATAACCTTTTTGATTCCTATAAACCGGTTCACGAAATAGACGCGCACGCCAATGACCACGGCTCATTAATTGCTTCTGAATCGGGCACCTCTAACGCCTACGGTTTAAACAACGCCCAAGAACGCGGAATTTTGTTTATTGGCCCGGCTGTGGATGTTTACGAAGGCATGGTTGTGGGCCAAAATGCTTTGGATAGCGACATTGAATTAAACGTCTGTAAAACCAAAAAACTTACTAACATGCGCTCTTCCGGAGCCGACGACGCGATTATTCTAACTCCTGCCAAACCTGTTGAACTGGATTTTGCATTGGAATACATTGGCAACGATGAATTGGTAGAAGTTACTCCTAAATCTATAAGAATGAGAAAAAAGATTTTAAACGCAACAGAGAGAAAAAGAGCAAAGAGATAAAAAAGAAGGGCGGCGCGAAACTTTCGCGCCGCCTTTGGTTAGCAACATCGCACGGAAACCCATGTAGTCGGGTCCTCGTCGTCCGCAAAAAGGGGGGCGGGTGATGTTTTTTCAACCGGCTGATTACCCGCCGGTTCTTTTTCTTGATCCATCGATCCTCCTTGCCCATTATGGGCTAAAATTTTTTACTGCTGCCAAGAAATTTTCGACACCAGCTAAGGCTGATTCCGAAAAAACTTTGCATCAAAAACCCGCCTACTGAGAAGGGCGGATATAACAAAACCGCCCTTTCAAGGCGGTAACTTTTACTTTCAACTTTTTATTTTCTACTATGCCAAATCACCGCCTTAAATTAAGGAGGTTAAGCAAAAGGCTGCAAACGGCGTTTGACTGATAGTTCATAAAAGCATGATAATCCTTTGCCAAAAATTTGTCAACCTAAAACTCCCCCGCCCGCCGGCTGGCGGAGCAGAGGAGTCAAATTAAATTATTTTATTTATTGGGCAGGCGCTGGGGTAAGTGTTGTTGTGGTGGAAGAAGCTGTTGTAGGAGAGGGCATTTCACATTTCTTAAGCTTTCCGTCTCTGTCATCCATCTCGGACTTGTTGGCATTTTTGCGGGCGTCTCTGGCGGCTTGTATTGCCGACTTCCTGGCGTCTCTGGCGGCTTTAAGCACATCTTTATACTTGGCATTTAAATCTTTCACCGCTTGCTGGAGAGCTTGGTTAGCGGCCTTTATGGCATCGTTGCGGCTCTTTTGCGCGGACTTTACCGCGTCGCGATAAGCCTGTCTGATTGGATTTAAAACTTCTGGAGTTGTAGTCGCGGCCGCGGCAAGGGCGCTTGAGCGGGTAGAACTGGCAGCTGCTAAGGCGGCTTTGTAAGCTGCCTGCGCAACGTCAAGAGCGGCTTTGCGGTCATCTTGGGCTTTTTTTAAGCCGTCTTTATAGGCTTTCAGCGAATCCAAAGTAGTTGAAGATAAAGTTTGATTTGCGGCTTTGACTGAAGCTGCGTACTGCTTGTCATTTTCCTTCACTCCCTCGCGAAAAGTTTTTCTTAAAGTTTCATTCTCCTTTAAGCAAACCTTCATTGCTTCCATTTTAGCCTGGCGGTCGGCTTTTTCCTGTTCCATTTTGGCTTTCCTGGCTTCTTTTTCCGTTTCCATTTTTTTCTGCATTACTTCCCTCTCGCCCTTGATTTTGTCCTTCATTGCTTCCCGTTCTTCTTTTTGCTTTTCCATCATGGCTTTCTTTTCATCCATCATCGAATCTCTTGTGGATGACGTATTCTCTGCTAAAACTGAAAAACCCGGCAAAATCAAAGCTATGGAAACGGCTATAGTTAAGGCAATTTTCCTGTATTTGTTTTTCATTGATGTTTGTCTCCTTTAATTAATCTTATATCTTATATTATATCAAAATCAAAGCAACTGCGCAACAATTAAATCCAGCAAAACTTTGGGCGGGGTTTGAGAAGTTTTTAATTCTTCATCCAAAGCTGCCAGTTTGTTAAGAAATTCCAGGATCTTTTTAGCCGGAAACCTAGATGCATTTTTTTTCATAATAAAAAGCCTGCCACTTTTCCAGCCGGTAGTTTCTAAAATTTCGGTTTCTGATTTTTTACTGGCCAAAAAATCCTGGGTCATTGCCACGTTCCTGAATTGCTCCGACAGCAGGGCGTTAAGCTGGATTATTCCGCCTTTTTCGTCACTGCCAGTTTGAGAGAATAAAAATTGATGCAGAAGACTAATGGCCTTTTGTTTTTGGCCGTCGGCAATCGCATTGGTTAAATCAAAAACATCCACTTCCAAATTTTCCGGTACCAGCTTTGCAACATCCTGTTCACTTATTTCCTTATCCGCTGAATAACTTATTAACTTTCTTATTTCCGAATCCGCCTGCCAAAGGTTATAAACTTCCTCAACACTAACAATTTTCCCGGCGACTTTGGTTTCTTTGGCATTGTCGCGGCCCAAAGCAACGGCCAGTTTTTCTACGGCCAATGATGAAATATTGCCTTTATAAAATTTTACGCGGCCAACCAGCCACTGGTTTAGCTTTATGCCGTGGGGAAGATCGAACTGTTTAATGCTGATATGTTCATTGGCCAGCAACTGCTTATTTTCAGCCAGCCTTTTGTCCAATTTTGCTTCTTCAATGACAATATGGTTCTTGCTGGCGATAAATTTTTCTATTATCTCCGGCTGATTAAACCGGCCAATCAAACCTTCCAATACAAAAACCTTGGGCTTGGCAAACAAATCCTGCTGGACCAAATTGTCCGCGTTAGGCAAATTTTCAACATCAGAAAAAATTTGCATGTCGGCCTTATTTTCCAAAGCTAAACCATGAATATATTCCCTTTTAGAAAAACCATCCGGGCCCAAAAGTAAAGAAAGCATATTACTTGAAATTAATAGCGAATTATTGTAAAATATCGGATAGTTATTCCGAAACATATAATATTGCTGTTAATAATATACTATTCTTTCCACCAATCCCTAGTTTTTCCCCATGATATTAGTTGAATAGAACTGCCTGTGAACTTAAAACTAAATTTGAGCGTTGGAGTGGTTTTGTCAAAAGGATCAATAGGGATGTTTTCAATAATTTGATCTCCATCGATTTTAACATCGGCATAAGAAAACACATAATAATCTTGGCCTGAAAAACCATTCTTTAAAAGTGGCGTTTTCAAAAGCTTCGATCTGTCAAGACGGACGATTTTACCGCTCTTTGCGGTAAGAATATGCCAAGCTTCTCTGCCGCCATCTGCGGCCGATGGATATTCAATAACCACCACGCCTTCTTTGCCGTCACTGCTCTTTACCAGTTGCAAATCCGGATCGCCTGCAAAAGGAACAGCATCTTCCTCAAATAGAAGTGTTTTTGCGCCGTTTTTTGCTGTTTTTGTTACCTCAATCCGAAAATTGTAAGCGGCCATTTCCGGATCTTGTGGAATGTGATAGGCTGTCACAGTTTGCTTGGAATTACTTCCAAATAAATTAACATCCAAAAATTTTATAGGTATTGGTAAAGTATTGGTTTCGATATCAGAGACCACCCATACCTTATTTTTACCCACAACTGGCTGAATGACTGTTACGTCATACCATAAATTACTACCTCCGTTAAATGGAACAACAAATATAGTTTTCCCTTCCAGTTCATTAAAATAAGCCTGCTTTATTAAGTCCAAAGAACCATCTCTGGTGGCTAAACCGTTTGGGAATACTCCACTCATGACGATTGCTACATCTTGAGGGTCTGTATGCCACGGAGCATGGCCTTCGTCAACCGAAGCTTGCAGTTGCTCAACCTTTTTTATATCAATCGAAACAGTTCCGGTTTTTATTGGAGAGGCTTGAGCGTGCGCCTTTTCTTTAACCTCTAAATCTAATTTGTCATTTTCAGCATTTGATGGACGGGCCAGGTGATACATTTTCTCTGGGAAAAGCTTTCTCGTAGCATAGCCATTTAGTTGACCGTCAGCAGGTTTTTCGTAACCGACAACTTGAAAGTTTGGCTGTTTGTATTCAAGCCTAATTGGGGCACTAAAAGCAGTGCCCTGCTCCAGTATGCTGCCTTTCTTTTGGATAAAGCCACTGCATTTTATCCAAGCGTAAGCATATTTATCGTCATAACCATACAAAATATTGCTGCAATGATAATTCTCTCTGCCAAGAGCCCAGCCTGCTTCAGATTCCATGTAAGTATTTATATTTGATTGCAGCTGCGTGTTTTGAGCGGTTTTAAGTCTACCAACTGGTTTGGCAAAGTTAGAAGAGCCTTTAGGAATATATTTTAGAGCAAAAACAGCTAAAAATATTCCTAAA
>JAHFJK010000016.1 GCA_023245915.1 Candidatus Doudnabacteria bacterium
ATTTGATTTGATTTGACATTGTGGTTTGATTTGCTATACTTTCATTAATCACGCCCCCTCGAGAAATCGGGGGGGATTATTTATATCCAGATAACTGAATTGCGTTTTAAATAAGCCTTTTGTAATATTCCAGACTTCTTTACCAAGATGGCCTTGCTCAAATATCACTATGACTTTTTTGCCATTCTTAATAAGTCTCTCGTACAGAGTGGAAAAATCGCCATCACCGGAGAAGAAAACGAACGTTTGATAGTTATGTAAGTTTTCAAAACAATCGAGTCCTATCTCCAAATCAAAATCCGCTTTTCTTTTTTTGATTACAGTATTTTCTACAGTACCGACAACTATGTGTTTCACTGGTTTAGTGATAAGAGTAAAGCCCATGTTTTTTATTTCTTTGAGAAAATCTCTAGATTGGTCATTTGAATCCTCGCCATAGTAAAACCTTATATCTTTTACTTCCTTGTACGCAGAAAGGTAGTTAAAAATAGCTTTTGGATCTGGTTTATACTTCAGAGAATCTTTCCAGCCATACACATTTGCCCAATCAATAAAGACTGCTGTTTGGCCTTTCAACTTCAGAATCTGTTGTGGCTTAAGCCTGACGAGTGTTGGATTGTTGATTTCAGTCATTGGAATTTTAAATTTTGCATTTTGAGTTTTAAACCCATTACTATTTTATACCTCACTGCCGGCGGTAACAAACTGAAAGGCGCTGCGCGGCGATATAACCTCAAACTGCGCTTGCGGATACGCCGCAGTAAAAGTCTTCGGAGCTGCTTTAGTTTTGTGTGAATCCCATTTGAACTCATACGCGCGCATCTTCCCCTGCGACTCTTCGATATAATCTATCTCTTGCTGTGTAAAAGTGCGCCAGAAATACATGTTGGGGAGTATTTCCCCGTTATGGGCGAGGTGTTTGAGGCGTTCAGTAATCATGCAACCTTCAAAGAGCGCGCCGATATCGTTGCGGCTTATCGAATCAATCGGCCCAAATATATCAACAAGCGCGTTTCTGATACCCATGTCTACAAAATAGATTTTTTTGGAGCGGGTGACTTCTTTCCTCATATTACGGGCAAAAGATCCAAGGCGAATGATGACAAAATTCTTTTCCAGCAGATTAATGTAGCGTTCTACGGTCTGTTGGCTTGTTCTAAGCTGTCCCGCCAATTCGCGATAGGACACTTCGTTGCCCATCTGGTAGGCAAGCAATTTGAGAAGCTGGATAATAATCTCCGGTTTCTTGACCCCTCCAACAGCCAAAACGTTTTTATAGAGATATTGCGAGACCAATGTTTTAAGCCTAAACATCTTCTCCTTCTCACTCTCGCCAAGCAAGCCCGGATACCCGCCAAAACGCATTAGATCAGGCACTTTCTGTTCAGCATCAAAGGCGTTAGACGCCAGTTCGGCAAGCGATAGGGGGTATAATATGAATTCTAAAGAGCGGCCCGTGAGTGGTTCAGATACAACATTAGCCAAATCGAAAGACGAGGAACCAGTGGCAATATATTGCGCTTCCGGCCTGTGATCATACAGCGTCTTCAAAATAGAGCCGATTTCCGGAATGGTTTGCGCTTCGTCAAAGACTACTACCTTGTACTGCTCAACAAGGGAGAAAAGGTCAGCAGAATTACGGCGGGTCAGAAGTTCCTTATTTTCAATTAGTTCGCAGTCAATAAAGCGCATTTGGCCGGAAAAGTCTTCTGTGAGATGTTTAATAAGAGTAGTTTTTCCTGCCTGTCTGGGACCATACAGTATAATAACCTTACCACCAAAAAGCCTGTTTTTAAGCACTTTTTCCAGATTACGTGGTACATACATATAGATAACTTAACAAATTTAATCAAATATGTAAAGATGGTATCATTAATTTATATCATTTTGTCATTAAAAATTGATTGTCTGCCTGCGGGAGATCACCTGAATGGTGAAGAATTTGAAATTAAATCCCTACTTCCCCATATTATACAGTTGCAAAACCTCTGCCGCCGACAGGGCACGGCTTGCCCCGTTCAAGAAAGGAAACGTTTCAGCCGTTTTTTTAGGTACAGTTTTCCACGGCCGGATTTTAAATACTTTTCTCTGGCAAAAGCGTCTGCTTGATTTAAACAGGCTTCATAATATATCAGTCTTTCTTGAACGGGGTAAATAGACGCGGACATCGTCTCCGGGGGGTTTATACTCCAAATGTTTCAAAGTTGCCGTTGTACACCAGTTGTAAATCCCCTTTGCCTCCCAAATCTTCAGAATAAATATTTTTTATTTCCTTTTTGATATCAAGTAAATATGTATCCGGTTTTTTAATTTTCATAATGGATCAGTTTCTCCAAATTTAAAAAAATCCACCACGGGTTCGCCGGCGTGCACCAGCTTCACCGGAATATGGTATCGGCTTTCAAAAGCCCGCGCTTTAATTTTTCTGGCCTGCCATTTAATTTCATATGCCCGGAGCTTGTCCCCGGTTTTAATGACTAAATCCACCTCGCTGCCAATGCGGGTGCGCCAAAAATAAAGTTTGGCCCGGGCGCCGCTCTGCAAATTCTGTTTAGCCGCTTCGGCAACCACCCAGTTCTCCCACAGCTGGCCAATGTCGCTGCGCCACTCGTTCAAGCTGAATTCTCCAAGCACGGCGTTTCTGATTCCTGTATCCCAAAAATAAATTTTTTTGTTTTTGCTCACTTCCTTGCGCGAATTGCGGGAAAAGGCCGGAACTCTGAATAAAATAAAAGTCTCTTCTAAAAGATCAATATATTTCTCGACCGTAGCCCGGGCCTGCCCTAACTGCGCGGCAAGTTCATTCACCGAAACCTCTCCGCCGACCTGGCCGGCCAAAAGAGACAACAGCTTAAAAATAGGCTCTTTAGATTTCACCAGCCCCAAATCCAGAACATCCTTGAAAACATAATCTTCCAGCAAATTAGCCAAAAATTCTGCCTTGTCTTGAGACAGCGCGGCCTCGGGATAGCATCCAAATACCAAATTTTCCAGCAATTGATGCCTTAGCTGAACCGCGAAAGCCTGATGCAGGACTTCAGGCTTCAGGCTTGGGTTATACCAATCCCGGCTTTGCAGGATTTCTTTAAAACTAAAAGGGGTTAAATAAACTTTTTCATTCCTGCCCGCGAGGCTTTCGGCAGCCTGGCCTTTTATATCCAAAGCAGAAGACCCGAGCAGGATAAATTTTAGGCCAATGCCGCTGTCCCAAAAACCCTTAACAATTCTGCCTGTTTCGGATTCGCGCTGCGCCTCGTCAATCACTAAAAACTCCGGGTTCCCCAGATAGCTTTCGGCTTCCTTAGCCGAAAGCATTGCAAAGGCTTGAAATTGAGCTAAATCCTTTCTCACGTCAAGGTTTAAAAAACGCGCTTCTTTATGTTTAAGCAGGTACTTGATTAAAGTGGTCTTACCGGCCTGCCGAGGCCCTAAAATAACTAAGACCTTCTTATTTTTGAGCTTTTTTATAACTTCCGGCTCTATTATGCGATTTCTATACATAGCAATTTTATATATAATTCTGATACTTATAGATTACAAAAATACATATTTCCTGTCAACAGCCTTTGCGCAGCCCGTTTCAATTTGGGTTTTGGCCATTGTTTAGAATAATTAGATTTTTCAGTTTGGAAATGGATTTTCAGAAATTTTTTCCTCTAAATAACGCTTTATTTGAGCCATATTTTGAATAAATCCAGCACCTTCCTGTCGGGGTATTGCACCCCGCAGGAAGGCTCTATATTGGCCATTCATCCCCGCAGCGAACTACGGGGTATTCTGGAAGGTGCTGGATAAAAGTAAATTTTAAGACTATACTCCTTAAATTATAGATACACCTGATGAATTCCAGTCAAATCCCTTATTTCCCCATTCAGGCCGTTAGAGACAGGAAACGTTTCAACCTATTTTTTAGATAACGTTTGCCCATTCCGGTCTTGAGATACTTTTCTCTGGCGGTGGCGTCCTGTTGATTAAAACAAGCTTCATAAAATCTTGGAGTTTAAAGTTTAAAGGTCTTTAGTTTAGAGGGCCGTCCTCTTTTAGAGGACGGCCCTCTTTTTACCTGCCCAGTTGGTACAATTTTTGGATTTCTTGCGCAGAAAGCGCGCGGTTGCAGACGCGGACGTCGTCGAGGGAGCCGTTCAAAAAGCGATTCAAGGCATTATTGTCGCCGATCTCAAAGTTGGCGGTGCTGGCGCCGGTGGAAGTGATAATATCCGGAGAACCGAAATTGGTAGTTGATTGTTGTACGCCATTGAGGTAAATGCGGTGCTTGTTGGCGCCCAGGCTGTTATCAAACACCCCTGCCCAGTGCTGCCACTGACCGGCTTTGAGCAGGTTTGCATTCGTACAGACATATCCGCCGCTAAATCCAAAACTGATATCATCCCCGCCGCCACAAGCATTGCCTGTCTGAAAAAACAACCCGGCCGAGCCATCCCATTTTCCAGAAACAGTCTGATTAATGGCAGTAGAATTCAGCTTGACCCAGGCGGAGACCGTAAACGCGCTCTGGCTGTCCATAACGGAGATGTCGCTAGTGGTGACATAGTCATTACTGCCGTCAAAACTTAAAGCCCCACTCCCCACTTTCCCTACCACCCACACTGGACCATTCACCAGCATGCCGTTGTTCCCGTTGCCGGAGGAATCATTGGCTGTTGTGCCTGTTCCCTCATCCATGTTCCAATAGCCCACGAGGCCGGAGGTGGGAGCGGAGGCAAGGGCAGTAGCAGGTATGAAATAGGAAATAAGAGATAAGATCGCTATCGCGGAGAGATAAGAGATAGGAGGCAAGAGATAGGATTTAAGTGTGTTATCCACAGATTTATTTGACATATATTTTGGGTTTTGCTACGCTTATCTTACAAATTCCCATTAGGGACAATCCTCTCATGAAAGTGAGAGCGCAAAAGTTTTCATTCGAGAAGAGCCCCGTAAAGGGCTTTTTTCAATTCTTCATACAGACCGCTCCCGAGTTTATCTATTTTTCTGACAAGCCTTTTTGAAGAAAGTACCCGGGCTTGAGATACAAGTGCTGAAGTTTCAAAATTAACTGTTTCCATTTTGACTTTGAAATAGTATTTATTGTCTTTGAAAACCGAAGAACAGGGTACGCCAAACAACAGTTTTTTGTTACATTTTTCTATAACAATAAAAGGCCTGATAAATCTACTGCCTTTCCCGTTTTCTTCATGCCCAACATTTTCTCCTATATTAGCCCACCACACTTCCCTTTCTTCAAAACTTGGCGGTTTCTTTTCTGTATGAAGAAATTCTTTTATCTTGAACCACTCAATAAATCTTTTTAACACAACAGTTATTATACATTAAATTTATCGTTTGTTAGGAATTTATTTATAATCTTACATCTCATCTCACATCTCTTATATCTGTCTGGATCATTTTCCCAGTTGATATAACCTTTGGACTTCCTGTGCCGACAACGCCCTATGTAAACTCTCGCCTCATCAATCGTCGCATTGGCTTGAGCTCCACTGACATGCTCACCATCCCAGCCAATAGTAAAGTTATATGCTGGTGTTGGATCAAAGGTTTGAGCTACAGGGGTGGCATCAGAAACACCATTCAAATAGAGATAGAGGTTGGAGCCATCCCAAGTAAATACTGTGTGATACCAGACTCCAGTTGTGAGCGTGGTATTGCCGGTAATAGTTTTATGATTGGTCGTGCCATTGTTTAGAGAACCGAGAAGGTGGGTACCACTAGCTGGTGCCAGATAAAAGTTAACTCCGTTTGCTTCACTTCCTCCCATGCTCCCATTGGAAAGAAGGGTGGTGTACACATCCAGGGCATTCCATTTTACCCAGGTAGCAAAGGTACCGGTGTGAGATGGGTTTGATAAAACAGTTGAACCAGTATCGACATAATCATTGCCGCCAAAACTCACCGCCCCACTGCCCACCTTCCCTGTTATCCAAGTTGGACCATTGACCAGTGTTCCATTATTACCACCCCCAGAAGAGTCAGCTGCTGTAGTACCACTGCCTTCATTGAAGTTCCAGTAACCGACTAGACCGTTGGTAGGAGCCGCGGCGTGCGCCGAAAGTGAAAAAAAAATTCCCGCAAAAAAAGCGACTGTAATTATAGCGAAAAAGTAATTGTTGATTTTTAAATTTACAATCTTCACTGAAATTTATTTCGCCAAATTATTAGATATTTCTTTTTCGACATCTTTCCTGCCAGCCTCAAGTTCTCTTTGGTCAAGAATTATGTTATATTTTTTAGCAATGTTTAATATGTCTTTTTCGGTTTCAGCCTCGCTAAGAGCCGCTACCAATTCATCCCGCTGCTCCAATTTTTTTTCTGTCAGGTTAGCCTTAAAACTTTCCTTATACTTAAGATACACCGCTTGCCTCATCCGGCTGACAATTTCCGGGTCGTCTTTATTGGTTGGCTTAATTGGAATCTTCTCTCTTTCCATATGTTTTAGCTTTGCGAATTTTTTAGGCGCTCTTTTATTCCTCGCCATGTCATTTCCAGATCCTTTAAAGTCTGGTTTTGCTCGTCAAGGAAGTTTACATTTTCCGACGCTTTAGTTACTAAGGCTTCCAAAGCTTGAAGAAGGAAAGAATATTCGCGGGCCACAGACTTGCCTTCTTCATACCTAGCCGCGTCTTCTGCCAAGCCCTCATCACTTTTAACCTCGTCATAAAACTCCATGAGTTTTTCAATTGAGGATTCGTTTGGGTTGTTTATTTCTGGATTCATTTTTATTTCAGCAATTCATAATCTGTACAATTCCTCCTACTTTAAAGCCTCTTCAATGGCTGCTTCAAACTGATTGAAAGGTAAAGCGCCAACCAGCTTCTTACCATTTACAAAAAATGTGGGAGTACCGCTGACTCCAGCTTTTACACCCTCACTGAAATCGCCCTGAACTGTTGCCAATGTAGACTTACTGTCGACGCATGTGTTAAATTTGTTTTTTCCAAATCCCAAAATTCCCTGGTTTAGGCCCAATGTATCGGCATATTTTTTTAAATCTTCAACTGCCAAACCGCTGCCGTCCGATTGGCCGCTTTGAAACAACAAATCGTGATATTGCCAAAATTCGTTTTGCTGGTTGGAGCATTCTGCGGCAACTGCGGCAATTTCGGCTTGAGCATGAATTTGGCTTAAGGGAAAATGTCTGTAAACATATTTAATTTTGCCTGTATCAATGTATTTTTGCTTAATTTGCGGGAATGTTTCCTGAAAAAATTTCTTGCAATATGGGCATTGGAAGTCAGCAAACTCTACCACGGTTACTTTAGCATTTTGATTGCCCAAAACTGCTTCATCTGACCTTGCACTGACTGTTACAACACTTGGCGCATCCTGAACCTCGGGGTTAGCTTTTGTTTGTGCCCCTAATACTGCCGATTTCGGCAGGCTGTGAATAATTAAAGCGGCATTATAAAAAATGCTGGCAGAGATTAAAAGTGAACCAATTATTATACTTGAGGCAATTAGCTTAGTCTGATTGTCAAATAACTTAAAGCTGCCAATATTGGCAGGTTCTTTTACATCTTCCGTTGATTCTTCAACTATTATTGAATTTTCTTCGGGCATAATTATAATATTAGGACTTACGGGTTTGAGCCAAGTTCGAGGCAAAATGCGAGCCTGCCTGCCCTGCCTACCGGCAGGCAGGGATGTTTGGAGGCGTAGTCAGACTACGGCGACAAACACCGCAGCATTTTAACGAAGAAATTGGCCAAATGCCGTTTGCCGGTCAGGCTATGCCCGACCAAAAAACGGCAATCCCGTAAGTACTAATTATATCACAATTTTATCATATCCCAAATCTTACCAGCCACATTCCTGGATGTGCCATGCAAGGGGTCATGATGCAAATTAATAAACGGCAAAGAGTTTACTTCAATAAAACCGCATTTCTGCTCTTTCCAGGAACGGCTTATATCTGGAATAATAAAATCAAACCCAAGCAGAGGGTCACCCAATACCTTGGCCGCCTGAATAAACAATTCCCTGTTGTCTGGATGACAGATTTCAAAGTCTTCCGAAGACGAACCGCCGTAATTAACGCCAATTTTTTCCGATAGATTAATGACTTGAGATGCTGCGGTGAGTGATGATAGTTTTAAATTTTGTCTGGCTAAAAACGACTCCACCGCTTGATCAGCCACAATATCTTTTACTCCAGGATGAGGCTGCTGATTTTTTATTTCTATGAGCTCTTTAATTGTATGCTCCCCATCCCCTACCACCTGCGGCGGGTCGCCGCGCAACACGCCGCAAAGTTCAAAGTTGACCACAGTGGCGCGATAGACCGGACCAAATAACTGTTCTTCCACAATTACCCAATGGCAGAGTTGCTTTGCAATTTTAAAAGCTTTAACCAAATCTGCTTGGTTATAAACAAAAGTGGTTGTATGTCTTCCCCTACTGCCACTGCGAGGTTTAACAATCATAGGTTTGTAATTTGTAATTTGTAATTTGTAATTTGTTTCGGATTTAGAATTTAGGATTTCGGATTTTTTAAGGTTAGTGAATATTTCTTTCGCCTGCGCAAAACTACTACAACTACTGCCTCTTGGCACGGGCAATCCATTTTCCATCATAACTTTTTTAAACAGCCACTTGTCGTCCATTAAATCCAGCCACGGATTGGAATAATTATCAGGCCTCGGCAAACCGGAAAATATTATCTTTTTGGTTTTAGAATTTTTAATTTTTTTGGTTTTAGAATTTTTAATTTCGTATTTTTTTGGAAATTGGAAATTGGAAATTGGAAATTTTTTATTGCTGGCAACATAACAATCAAAGGGTCTTCCAAAAAACAGTAATTCTTCCATAACTATCCCCCGCCGGCGCGCTTCATCCCACAAAACTTTTGCCCTTGGAACCTTGCATAAATTTTTGTCCGATCTTCGGCTAATAATTTTAAGGCCCTCTGCTAAAGTCAAAAAAAACTTCGAAACCTGAATGTTCCATGCCTTTTTGGCAGCAAATCTTGACACGGGATTAAATAAAAGCTTCTGACGAAGTGGCGTCAGAAGAATATTTAAACTTTCATTAATCCAAAAAATTGTATGCGGCACCGGGTTATTACCGCAAAACAGGCACTTACTCTTTGCCATTAATAGCTTTTCGCCGGAAAACATAACCTAATATTACCGCGGCCAGAATAAAAAGTATACTTAACTTTTTTACAGGAGCAGATGCAAACAATCCCCCGCCGTCTGCTTGAAAAGAATTATTTGGAGCGGCCGGTTTTGCATCCAGGGAATTAGTGCTGCTAGTGGATTGATTATCTTCCGCGGGCTGAGCCGAATAATTTACATTATTTTTATAATTGGGCGCGACGTCAATGGCAGGGGGTAGCAACGGCTGGTTATTGGGAAGTTTACTCGGATCTGCTTCCCGAGCAAAAACCGGATAAACAAATGCCGCCTGAATCAAAAACAAAATAGTAATAAAAAGGTGTTTCATAAATTTTTATTGTCGGGGCCGACGATTCATTCGGCGGCCGAGACAAGCTAATAAGAAGGCTAGGATCATCAGTCGCTACTCCAGCTTATCTGCTGATAGCCGTCAGCGGAAAGCGGGAAGGACGGAGGCGGAGAATATAAAAGATTAGCATCATAAGTAGTGTTGGTATTGCAGTAACCTGAAATGCAGGTGCCGCTGCCATTTACCCAACTCCAGGTCCAAACACCAAAGCTGCCTACAGCGCCATAAATAATTATGCCGGTTTTAGTATTGCCGGAAAAGTAATATCTTTGCGCGCTGCCGTTTTGGGCAATCATAGCAGCATCAACTTCCAGATTGGCCGGAGCATAGTAAGAAATCAAAATGTCTTTTTCTGCAATTAAGCCTAAAGAATGATTACCGTCTTTTACCAAATAAGTCAGATTGTTTGGTATGATAATTCTTGCTTGTTGAGACGGGTTAGTGGAATATTTTGTTGCGCCCACAACAACCCTGCCATTAACCACACCCTCCACCCATACATGATCTTTTACAAAAATAACCCCGTTGGCGGGAATAGGCATGGTGTATAAAAAGTTGCGGGTATTATAGTCCAAATCCTCACTGTGCACTACTCCATTCACATCCGACCCATCGCCGTGAGCCCGCAAAGCAGTCACCGTATACACGCTGACCGTGCCGTCAGAATTGAAAACCAAAGAATAGCCTTGGGCGCTGGAAGGTGGCAGGTCGGCCTGACCCGTAGCCAAAGTTTCCAAATCCTGCAAGTTAGAGGTAATGCTGGAAAAATCCACGTTAGGAACGGGAAAACTCCAAAAGGCCTGGGTAGCAGCGCCGGCGCTACCCCAAATGCCCGGCTTAGACTGCGCGGGGCTGCAACCATGATAAGTCTGACAAGTATAGGTGATTTTAGAAGAAGCTATAGGCGCATTGCCGTTGCCGTCAAAATGAATGCCTCCATTGGCATGCAATTCTCCGCTTATGGCCTCCATATTGCCAATCCACACATCGGTGTTAGTCAAAAACGCGTACTTGGCTAAAGAAGGTACGCCATAACGCACAGTCACTGTCCTTTTTTGCCCGGGGTTTGCTAAAGTTGAACCAGTGGAAGCTATGGTAACAATTGTTGAACCCACAGCAGGACGAGTAATTTTTAAAGAAAACTGACCCACTGCCTGGTTGGTATCTTTGTCCACATAATTATGGATATAAGGACCGGGAGTGGAAGTGGCATTGCCATCCCAAAAGTCCTGGGTAAAATGAGCCAAATGCCATTGATAGTAATTGACCCCGGCTTCCGCAATCTGCAGTGCCAGCTCCCGGTTGACACTAGAACGGGAAACCCTGACTTCTGCTGTGGCATAGGCAAGCACAGCCAGCATAACCATGGTAAAAATAAAAATGGCGACCACGCTATAAACCAGGGAATATCCTTCCGATCGGATTGTCAATTTGTTATTCTTCATCAAATAGTCAATTTATCCAGCACCTTCCATAAATACTTTCCGTTGCTGGCAACGGGATGGATGGCGTTTTAGTCTTCCTGCGGGGTTTAATACCCCGCAGGAAGGTGCTGGATTTATTTTTGCTGGTTAGTTATGTTGGCACTTCCCCACTGCGCCAGGTTATTGCCGGCAAATGTAAAATTGGCAGTAAAACGGGCAGAGCTGGCACAGCCTGAAAAATTAATGGTGACAAGATAAGTCCGGTTACTGCTAGCGGAAATATTGCCCACAAGTGCGGGAAACGCGGCAGGCGCTGTCACAGAGTGAGAACAGGCAGTACCCGCGGTTTGGGTCAGGGCCAAACTATAAAGATTAACATTATTTACAGCAAAACTGTTAGTGTTATTAATCCGCAAAGTCCAAACCCTTGAACTATCCGGGCCGCTTTTATTGGTTATGCTGCCGGTCAAAGTCTGTGGTATGGTAACAAAATTTGCAGTTACCGTTTCGTTATTATTCATAATAATAGTTGTAGCCTGACTTGAGGGCAAAGCAACATTTCCAGTCCAACTGGAAAAGCCATAACCTAAATTTGGGTAAGCATTAATATTAACCAAGGTATTGCCATTATAAGTTGGCCCCACAGGAGAGGTCGCCACACTGCCTGTTCCGGCAGGTAAAACTGCTGTTGTTAAATTGTATTGGATGAGTGTATTTTCGCCCTCCCCTAAATTATCTTTCAAGTTTCTAAGCGCGGCCGCAGAAGTTACAGTATAGGTATTAGTGCCAGTAATTCCGGCTTTGTTATAAATTTTTAGTTCAATTTTAATAAATCTCACAGCGGTAACATTAACCGGTTGAGTTAGCGGAGTCGAGCTGGCTGTACCATCATAACTGTCATTGTAATAATAAAATACAGGCGAGGCGCTATTGGCAATATTATTCTGCACAGTGGAAACAATTTCGTTGGCAGAATTGTAAATTAATGGGTTACCCGTTGGTTTGGTTATAGCTTTATTTAACTTGCCCGATAAAACATAATAACGGACCTTGTCTGCTAAACCATCATTATCGGTGTCCGAATAAAAAGTTAGTGCCTGGTCTGACACGGTGTCTAAAACATAAGCCCCTGTGGCGCTGGTGCGGGCATTTCGCAATTGGCCGACTATTGTCCCGGTTAGCTTTCGAGCCTGATCTACGTCAGCCAATAAATTGGATTGTTTATTTGATGTAGTAAACATATTGGAAATTAAAGCAAATAATCCAATGGCAATAATGGCAAAAATAAAAATACCCACAATCATTTCTATAAACGTAAAGCCTTTTTCGGAAGTCTGGCATTTAAGAGAGCATACAAAAACCCTCAGATTCAGGCATCTGCCAAGCTTGTGATTTTTAACTTCTGATTTCTGACTTCTTATCATGGACTTAACAACACCTCCAAACTTTGATTGCCATTAATATTTAAACCGGTTTGGGAGTAAATCTGATAACCGCTCAATGAAACATCCAGGTCATAATCTGAAGCGGCATCTAAATCGCCAAACCAATATTGGCCGGGGGTAAAGCATCCGGAAACATAATTTATTTGCAGGGAAGTCAAAATGGGAGTTTCCGCGGCATCGTCGGTGGTTAAAAAAACTTTGTAGCGAAAATATCTCTGGCCATCATGAACTGTGGAAATATTCGTTCCGGAAACTTCATAAAAAGTATTACTTGTCCCGTCAGGGCCCAAATACGTAAACGGTCCGGCTGGATCTGTAGCCGAAGCCAGCTGGATTTGCAATGTTGTTGAGGCATTTTGGCTGACTGGTTGCCAGGACAGGGTGGTAAAATTTGAGCTGGTTGAGCCGGTGTCAAACGTGGAAGACTCCAGCCAGCCGGCAGTCGCGTAATTACTGGAAATGGTTCTTAAGCGCACGCCTGAAGGAGAAAAAGTAACATCAATGTTGCCGTCGTCAGCAAAATACACGTTTGGAGTTGTTGTTGACCAATTTGACTGGCCACTACCTCCGGCCCAATTATTTTGGCTCCAAACACTACCGCCCGAAGCCTCATAAGTATCCCAGAAAGGGCTGCCCTTATGTAAATGCAACTGCGCTCCTTCCAGGGCCGCGTTGGTAGAAGCATCTTTTACCACCACTAACAAACTGTTGGCTGTGGAGTTAGTACCAAGAATCATAGTAAAGGTCTGGGAAGTCCCCGGCTGAACGTCTATTTTCTGGATAGGTGAGGTTCCCCTAACTACCCAGGGTTGTCCTATGAGCAAAGTGGGTGTATAAGTATCCCATTCAAGCTCCTCCAGCAATACCTGACCTGAGCTGGAAGTAAAATCCTGGTTAAATTTATTTACACTGGGAGTAGTACCAATGAGTTTGGCTCCTTTTACATTCATATCCACACCATCCAAATTGCTGCAAAACTCATTTAAAATTTTAATACTCAAATTGGAAAGCAAATCGATGCTAAAACTTACTTCAGTAACCACCCCAGCAACAATTGTTGAATCAGGTTTTGCCGGGTTAGGATTTTGGAGTGTGATAGGATAAGTCTGGTCTGTGCTATAACCTGCTTTGGTAACAATAATCCGGTAATTGTTGACTGCCGGCGGCAGTCCGACTTCAATCCACTCGCCATTGGGGTCGGTTTTTCTGTCTAAAATTAAAGCCGGGGTGGTGGTCGGGTGCTCAATATGAATGTCAGCATCTGCTACCCGCTGGCCGGAAGCGTTAAAAACTTTTATTTTTAAAGCACCGGCATTTTGCAACCCTTCCAAACCTTTTGGCACCACATTGGTTAAAAAATCTGTTAGCTGATTGGTGCTGGTATTTAAAATAACCATTTTTACCTGCTTGTAATCAGCCGGCGCCGGATCATTGGGGCTGCCACCGGCAGTACCATCAGCAGGATCATCTATAAAAGTCACCTCATAATAAATTTTGTAGGTAGTTGACTCTATAGTTTGAGTATAGGGATTACTTAAATCCGGCAGGGTCCCGGCAGGATTACCGCTCAAGGTACCAACGTCAAAATACGGCATGTTGCGGACAATTTCCAAATAATGAGAAGCTAAACTGGCTAACTGGGTTTTTTGACGAGCAGTTCTGGTTGACCTGCTTAACGCAGCCAACCCGGCTAAAACACCCACAGCTAAAATCGAAAAAATTGCCAAACTTATGAGCAGTTCAATTATAGTAAAAGCTTTTGTTTTTCCGCTCCTTTTTGTCATCTTTTTGTTTCTTCCTCTTGTGGCGTCATTCCGTTCCGCCTTTGGCGGAGAGGAATCTTTTTTAAATCCGTAGCAACATTATACCATTTTTTACTCAAAGTAAAAACCGATTGACATCTGACAAAACCTGCACTAAACTATCATTATGAAATTCACTCGTATTAATATCAATCCAAAGCAAATGGATGGCGTTCCATGCATTAGAGGTTTTAGAATTCCTGTGGCGACTGTGGTGCAGATGACCGCGGAAGGTATGACAGCAGAACAAATTATCCAGGCCATGCCCGACTTAGAACCCGAAGATATTCGGGAGTCTTTGCAATATGCCGCGACCGCGGTGCAGGATCATACCCTATCTTATGCCTAAATGAAATTTTTGGTAGACAATGCTCTTTCTCCCCAAATGGCTGCCGGCCTAAAAACCGGCGGTTTTGATGCTGTGCATGTCCGCGATTTAGATATGCAAAAAGCAACCGATGAAGAAATATTTGAGTTAGCTGTCAACCAAGACAGGGTTATTATTTCCGCTGATACAGATTTTGGCGCACTGCTCGCGCTACGTCAGGAAACTAAGCCCTCGGTGATTCTTTTTCGCCGCGGAGTCCCGCGCCGGCCATCTGAACAGGTTATTCTCCTTCTTGCCAATCTACAAAAACTGAAAAAACTGCTCATGCAAGGCAGTATTGTCATTTTCGAAGCTGGACTAATAAGAGTTCGCCTCCTGCCGATAGGAGGCAAATAATTTCAATTGATCGGCTATGTCTAACAAAAAAACCGCAATTAAATGGCGGCTTTTTTCTCAACTAGCTCATAAGTCGCTTCATTTACTTCTGGTATATAACCCTACCAACTCTGCTTTTTCAATAATATGCCCTTCCATGGCTTTTTCCAAATCCTGTTTTTGAGAATACGATGGAATGCTTAGTTTGCTGTCCAAAGCGTAAAGTTTAAAAAAGTAACGATGGGTGCCGGGGGGCGGACCTGCCTCTTCTTGGGTGGTTGTGGCTGTGGTTGTGGCCATTGATGAGTCAACGCTAGGCGGACACGGTCCGCCGTATACATTTTGCCCGCTGCTGGTTTTTCCCTGCATAGCTCCCACAGGCGCCGAATTTTCAGCCAGCTGATGAATGTCCTCAGCAATATTCCACATTACCCAGTGCGTCCAGGTGCCTACGGGCGCGTCTGGATCGTCGACAATTAAAACCAGGCTCTTGGCTTCTGCGGGCACATCGCTAAACTGCAACGGCGGACTAATATTGTCTCCGTCGCAGGTGTATTTAGCAGGAATATTTTGATTGTCCGAAAATTGGAGGCTTGTAATTGTCATAGTTTGAGTATTTACAGGAGCCTTTAATTTCGGCAGATTGGAAGTTGTGTTTCTTTGGGTATTAAAAAGCAAAACTCCCGCCGCGCCAAACAACAACAAAATTATAACCATGACGAAAAACTTTTTCATGGAAATTCATCAAACAATTTGTTGTCCCATGGGGCTTTGATTAATATTTTTGTCATTTATTTAATTTTTGTCAATTTTGTCATTTCTCAATACCCCTCCCCACTCCACAACCGTAAACCCTTTTCGCTCCGGCGTTCTTATATTAAAGCCTTCCACCCATATTTTATGGTCAAGTGGAGTAAAATCCATTAATACCCGAATAACTGTATCCGGTTTAGGGGTTATGGATAGTGGAGCCAGTTCGTCCATTACTGTATTGCCCATAAAGGTTACAAAATAATACGGACTGCCCTGCATTTTGGGCTCCCAAAATTCCATAAAGTCAGCTGACTCTTTATTGTTTAAACCAAGCTGCTGAAGCTTGTCTGTCAAAAATATGTGGATGTCTTTTTGCTCCACCACAAAACCCCTGTCAGGAGTCCTGTAAATTCCCCCGCGTCCTTCCCAAAAAAGATACGGGTAATTTTTACCGTCTGCCAGATTGGTAATGTTGCTTTTAGGATCCGCAATAACATTCCACCCGCTGCCATAATCAGGCTCGCTGTAAGTAAATCCGCCTGCCGGATTTAACTTCACGGATACTTTTTCAGTTTGCTCCGGGTACAAATAAATCACCGGCTTGCCGCATTCGGCCATGGGTTGATATCTCATATTTTTGAACCTTGCAAACCTGCCAAACGGATCTTGCCAAAAAAATATCGGGTAATCGGTCAAAAAAACGCTATAAGAAGGTTTCTTTTGTCCTTCAGGTACATATAAATTATCATAAGTAGACTGTAAATCTTCTGCTTTAGAATCTTTGTAGGTATAAATAATCTGCCCGTTAAAAGTCTCGCCTATTTTGATTAAGTCAGACAATTTTACATCGGCCACATCCAAATATTGGGAAGCTCCGCATCCGCCAAGGTGCTGATAAGAATATTCCTGAGTATTTTTTTTGCCATTGCTGTAAATAATAAGGGGTATATGATCCGATCCCATAAAATTCACGTCCAGCTGGTAAGTCACCAAACTGCCGTCAGCGGCTTTTACATAAAAGCCAAATTTTGGGAAATAGGCATTTGCTCCGTAGCCATTGGGCTGTGAACTTGCGTCGGTGTATACATCTCCGGCATCGCTGTCAACAAATACTTTGATCAAATTATCTGCACAAAAAATTTCCAAGCCTCGATTAAAAAAACCCGACTCTGCGGAACGGGCAAGCTTGGCACCATTAGAAGCAGTCAAAGAACCCGGAAAGTCTAAATCCGATATGTCAAAAATTTCATCCCTCAATAAGTTTACGTTTTTTTTAACTACCGGAACATCGGGTAATGCATCAGAAGAATATTTCCCTAAGATTGTAAATTTCTCTCCCTGCCGTACAATATGGTATGTAAAACCTGGACCCATAGGGTCATAGCCTGCTATGGTTAATATCAGGTCTCCGCCCTGATATGTTCCTTGAGTAAAATGCCCAAGCATATAACTGGTTTCCCCGGTCGTTCCCTCGAGACCAGAACCAGTTGAAAAAATTAAAAGGTCGGAAATTTTTTCAGGGCTTTGCCATTGTATTATGCCAGATTTACTTCTTAAAACCTCTAAACGATTTTTGCACTCGGGGCTTTTAAATGCATCGTATGTATTGATTTCGCTAAGTCCATTGTCAGGAGTGGTAGTGGTTGT
>JAHFJK010000017.1 GCA_023245915.1 Candidatus Doudnabacteria bacterium
ATCGTAAAAGGTAAAATTGAAAATCTCCTACATAGGGTTTTGATAAGGCAATACTAGTAGCCTTACGAAAACCTAAAGGAGGTATTTCAATGACTACAAGTTCTTTAAAAAATATTGTTTTGATCGATCTGCAATACCCTTACGGGAAAAACCACGTCTACATGAATGGCTCGTTATGTGCCATAGCGGCGAGTTTAATGGCTATGGGCCACTGGGTCAAGATTCTCGATTTCAATATCGATGATTCTGACGATTCAAAAATTCTGCAGCAGATTTTAGACGCTGACCTGGTTGGAATTTCAGTGATCGGTTCGCCGTTTATTCCCAGCGCCATTGAATTTTCCAATCGCTTCAGTTCTAAAGTGACTTTAATCGGCGGTCAGGTAATTGCAAAACTGCAGCGGGAACAGTTTGAACAATTGTTCAAAGGAACCAGAGCCACGCAGGTGATTTCAACCGCCGACTTAGCCATTGCCCTTGGTTGCTCGCCCCAAGTCATTCCCGACTCGTTTTCCAGTCCGCTTACACCGGTTTGGCAATCGATGGGAAAACAACGGCTTAAAGAGTATCTGTCGCATGAGTTCGCGCTGCTGGTATCGCAAGGATGCGCTTACGATTGCGTCTTCTGCGGGGCAAAGAAACGAGAGCGAGAGCAGTTTGTCAATCTGGAAATTTTTACCAAAGACATGCTGTTCATAGTAAATTCAGCAAAGGAATTTGGCTTGACCAAAATAGAAGCTTACGCTTCCTCTCTGGATTTTTTCCAAAATCCCGAGCGGGTCACTAAGTATCTTGAGGTTTTGGCCAAAATTCGCAAGCAGACCGGCGTTGACTTTAAAGTTCGCTGCCTCAGCTGCGTCAAATCATTCGTCCGTGCCTACCGCAAAGTTGACAACCTTGGCGCTCTGCTCAACCTAGCAGGCCTGTGGTGCATCGGTTTCGGAGTTGATGGCACTGACGAAGAAGTTTGGAAAAGCCAGAACAAGACCCACAATGACCTCAACGAAGTCAATTTCTGCCTCGACATTTGTCAGAGTGCCGGAGTTCGAAGCGAAGTGCTCATGGTCATGGGTTTTGCCAAAGATACAGCACATTCGCTCTGGAAAAATCTCCGGAGTTCTCTTCGTTACGTCTATAGATGGAAAAAGGTAGTGCTACGCCCGTATCTCGCCAAACCTTTCATCCCTGGCAACGACGAATGGCTTACTGACCCACGAGTGCAGCAAGTAATCAAGAACCCCGATTTGTTCTTCAATCTCGATTTCTGCGCTCTGGGTTCCCGCCTTACCCACCCCAGACGAATCCACCGTTGGATTTGCAATCTAGCCTACCTTGCCATAATCGCACTGCTAACGCCCACCGGCCATTGCACAACCTCACCTCTGTTTCCGCAGGGTTCCGGGTCACTCAAAGGCCTGCGCAGGCTAGTCAATCGTTTAATGCCTTTCGACCGATAAAAAAGGCGGGTCTTTGGGAGCCTCGTCCCCAAACTTAAAAGGCACGGACGCACCCGGGCCTTTCTTTTTATTTATATGCTATGTATCATCTCAATCTTCGCGCCCAAACTTTTCAGTCTTTGCGCTAAATTTTCATAGCTCGTTTGCAAACCCTGTATTAGGAATTTTTATTTTCGTATTGCTTTTTCGGTTCTCTTAAAACATTATAGTCAATCCGGCCGTGGGAATATTGGTGGATCAAAGAAGACAACAAAGTCTGGTAAGGTATACCCTGCTCGGCGGCCTTGGATTTAACTTTGTACAAATCGCCCTGGGAAATCCTAATGTTTATATTTTTGTTTTTTTCCATTGTGGCCTTGGCCGCGGCTACGAGTTTGGCCATCTCCTGTTTGACGTTAGGCACAGATTTAAAGCCTTCCTTTTCCAAGCCTTCCTCAACTTCTTTTTCGTAGTCATCTAACTCATAATCAAAATCAGTTGTTTTGCTCATAAATTATTTCCTTTTCCGCCAAAGGCGGACTCGCCTTTGGCGGGCTTGCTTAAATATTTTTTAAATGCTTTCCTGCTGGGATAAATAGTTTTTAAAAAGATAACCTCATCATTTTCAACATAAGGAACCACATAACAGTAATTTTTTATTAAAACAACAAAAATTTTTTGCTCCGGATATTTTTGCTGATTTGGATGTTTAACAGTTACTAATGCTTTACCTGCAAGGATTGCCCTTGCAGCATCTTCAAACCCCATACCTCTTGTAGCTTTAATTAAAAGATTTTTATCGTCGTTCCATTCAAAAGGCTTCATATCTCTATTTTATTACAAACGATATGATTTGTCAATATGAGCAAAAAACGCCCTAAAATGTAGCCGTTTCGCTATATGCTATGAATCATTTCTATCTTGGCTCCCAAACTTTTCAGCCTTTGGACTAAATTTTCATAGCCGCGGTTTATGGAGTAGACGTTCCTAAGCACCGATGTGCCTTTGGCCGCCAGCATGGCTATTAAAATTATCGCGGCCGGGCGCAAAGCTGGGGGGCAAATGACTTCTTCCCCTCTAAGTTCAGTTGGACCCTCGATGTAAACCCGATGAGCGTCCGCCAAAATAATGTTGGCGCGCAGTTTATTTAGTTCCAAGTAATAAATCGCGCGGTTTTCGTAAACCCAGTCGTGAATTAAAGTTGTGCCTTTGGCCTGCGTGGCAATGGGCACAAAGAAGGGAAGATTATCTATATTTATTCCGGCTAATGACGGCAGGGGATGCAACTTTTCTTCCAAAGCCACCAGCTTGGAAGGAAAAGTTTTAATATCGACTAAATTTGCCGCGCCATTATAATTTTTGTATTTTTTCAATATTTTATATTTAAATCCCATCTTTTCCAGCTTAAGTAATTCCAACTCCAAAAAATCAATCGGACATCGCTCTATTGTAATTGACGAGTTGGTTGTTGCGGCCAAAGACAAAAATAACATTGCTTCAATGGGGTCTTCGCTTAAATAAAATTCGCATTTTTGGTTAATATACATTTTGCCATGAACTTTTAATGTCGACGTGCCAATTCCTTCAATTTTCACTCCCAGCTTTTGCAAAAAATGGCACAAATCTGCAACCATATAATTGGCAGATGCCAGCTTGATAGTTGTAACTCCGGAAATTTTACTGGCGGCCATTAAAACATTTTCTGTAACTGTGTCTCCCATCTCATATAAAACAACGTCTGCCGATTTCAGTCGGACGGATGAAACTTCGTAGTGATCATGAGTGGTTTTAATTTTCACTCCCAATTTTTCCAGGGCAAACAAATGTGGCCTAACCGTTCGCTCGCCTAATTTACACCCGCCGGCAAGGGGAAGGTTAAATTCTTTGAGTAGGTGAGACAGAGGGCCCAAAAGCATTAAAACACTGCGGGTTTTAACTGCGGCCTGTTTATTTATCGCGCTAATATTAATTTTATCAACGCCGGTAATTTCTACATTACTGCCTTGCCATTTCACGCTAGCCCCAATGCTGGTCAAAACCTCAATTATTCGATGCACTTCTTCTATCTTGGGCAGATTTTTTAAAACCGTTTTGCCTTTGTTGAGCAGTGAAGCGCATAAAAGCGCCACGGCGGCATTTTTAGAAGTATTTACAGTTACTTTGCCGAAAAGTTTACGTCCGCCGTCTATTTTAAAATTGACGGATTTGTCAGCCAGCATGATTATTTCATGGTTCAACACGCCGCTGATTTTTGCCAGCATCTCTGTGGTGAGATTTTGCTGGCCTTTTTCCATGCGGGCAACCGCGGATTGGCTAGTTTTTAGAGCTTGGGCAAAAGCGCTTTGGGTAAAACCTTTTAATTCCCTGACTTCGGCAATAAACTGCCCAATTTTGATTTGTTCCCGGGTTACAGATTTAATCATACATGATATATTGTATGGAAATTTTAGCAAAAATTATCAATTTGGTCAACTATTTAATACATTTTATATCATATATGACAACCCCGCCCTTTGTTTAAAAAGGGCGGGGTGACAAAACCGCCAATAGGGCGGCCTACATTTTTATTCTCCCCAATTCATGGGGAGATGTCCCGCCTCTGGCGGGACAGAGGGGTTAAAACTAATGTTAGCCTCTCCCTTGATCCCTCTCCATTAAATGCCTGCCTGCGGTAGGCAGGGAGAGGGAAATTCTAAAAATGCAAAAGTTTAGCAAACCAGCTATCCACCAAATGCGACCGCTGGTTAGCAAAATAAAGTCCCAAAATTACGGCCAAATAAACTGCGTTTAAAATTACGACTTTAACCAAATCGTGTTTTATAATCCGGTACTCAACCGCATGCGCAAGAACTGGCGTTTGACCGGAAGTCTGATTAAACTCATAGCCTTGTCTTTTGTGCTTTTTAGACATAAATTTGCAGATACTGATATACGAATTTTAATACTGATGATGCTGATAATACGGACATAAAAGAAATCAGAATTGTCAGTATCAACCGTACCCATCAGTATATCCGTATCATATCCAATTTTACATTTGAACGCAACCTCGCCTAATGCTACAATGGGTTAGCTTATGATATTTTCGTCGCAAAATATAGCTCTTTTGTTGGGGATTTTAGCCCTTTTAATCGGCTTATATTGCATTTGGCAAATTTATTCTATCAATAAACTCCGCAGCACTTTTTTTGCGGGCAGTAAAGCCATAAGTTTGGAGGACATTATCCTAACTTTGCAAAACCAGCTCAATGAAAGTCAAACCCACCTGGAATTTGTGGAAACTGCTTTAAATGAATTAAAAAAAGATTTTGGTTTTGCGGTGCAAAAAGTCGGACTAGTTAGGTTTAATCCTTTTAATGACGGTGGAGGGAATTTTAGTTTTACAATTGCGCTGCTGGACCAGCATGACAGTGGAGTCATTATTACCTCCATGTACGGGCGGGAACAAAACAGAATTTATACAAAAAGGATTTTGCAAGGTAAATACGACAGTCAGTTGACAGAAGAGGAGCTGCAGGCAATACAACAGGCAAATTCTAAAATCGAAAGTCTAAAACCTAAACCCGCCTCGACTCGCGTAGTTTTATCCAATATCGAGTCGACGCGAGGCGGGCAAAATCGAAAGTCTAAAGTTTAAAATTTAATAATTTGTTTAGATTTTAGAATTTAGATTTTTAAAATACATACAAAACCAGATCTTTAATTAAGATAGCAAAACTATCGGAAAGGCAAAATTTATGGATAAATCTTTAGACAGCGGATTAAACGGCCCGGCAGAGACCGTGGTCGGTCCGAGCGTAAAAATTCAAGGGGATTTAAACAGCGAAGGCAATATAAAAATTGAAGGTCAGGTAACGGGCAAAATTAAAACCAGCCAAAGCGTGCTGGTAATTCCCGGAGCAAAAATTGCCGCAGATGTAGTCGCTGGAAACGCAATTATTGGAGGTGAAATTTTGGGAAATTTAAAAATTTCCGGCAATTTGGTGCTGCAAGGGTCGGCAAAAATTTCCGGCGATATTTTCTGCCAAATCCTGCGCGTTGAAGACGGCGCTCAATTTACAGGTAAATGCAATATGGGAACCAATGGCACCGGGCCAATGGTTACCACTTCAGGAAAAAAGAAAGGCGAAGTGGAACTGGAGCCGGAAGAGTAATCATTTAATTTCAAATTTCCAATTTCAAATATCAAACCAGGCTTTGAAATTTTAATATTTTGATTTGATTTGAAATTTGTAATTTGATATCTGGAATTTTAATTGCACTACTACATTGTCGACCAGGCCAATCTGCCTATTGAAAAATTTGAAAAGCTGCAGACCCAGCTATCCGGTCTGTTGGCCGAATTTAAAGTCGCCGGAGAAATTTCCCGAGTGACTCCATTGCGCAGTGTTCAGGATTTAGTCGACACTGCCAGCCAACGGGGAGCAAAAACTTTAGTGGCCTGCGGCGGCGATGACACCTTTAATTTAATGCTTGCTGCTCTCAAAGGCCGCGACTTTACATTAAGTTTTATTCCTTTTGATCCCCAGTCCACACTTGCTAAAATTTTAGGCATTCCCGACATCTATAACGGGGTCAAAACCGTAGCCGCCCGCAGAATTGAAAAAATAGATTTAGCCAAAATTGCCGGCAACTACTTTATCAGCTTCCTGGAGTTCGGGGTCATGTCGAATCAACTAAAAACTGCTTCGCTTTGGCAAAGCCTCAAACTGCTATCCTCGCAATCCAGAGCCTTTACTATCCGCGTGGACGACTCTTACACCGTGACCATTAACGGCCAGGGCGGGCTGGTAGCCAACATTCGTTCCGCTTCGAATAAAAACGAAAAAGTCGCCAACCCCACCGACGGTTATTTGGATTTATTAATTTTAGAAAGATTAAATAAACTTCAAATTTTAGCCCACAGAAACGCGATCGCGGAAGGTCTTTTAGAAAAAGTCCCCAACACTACGGTAATCAAATGCAAAAAAATTGAATTCCTCCAGCCCCTGGGTTTTAATCTTACGATGCTGGGCAGGGTGGTCGCCAAATTCCCGGCCACGGTGGAAATTATCCCCCAGAGATTAAGAATGATAGTGGGAAAAAATCGAACATTCTAATAATTTTTTACCGTTCAGCCTAGCAGCTATAAATTTAACGTAATTGTGGAATCTGACGGCCGTCAGATTCCACAATTACGATTCTTATTTCAATCCGAACTTGTTAAGTAAATCTTCATCATCGTCCATCTCATGAATGCTCATAATCCTAATGTAATCTTTTAAACCAGCTTCTTTTAGGTATCTTATAGCCTCGCGGTTAAGCGGATAAGGGTTAATAAAAACACTCGCCTGTAATTTGTAAAAACCATTCCGTTTTAATAAAGTGCGCAATAGATTTCGCTTTTTGCGGCTTTCCTCGGGAATGTCAAAAACTACCAAACGCCATTTACCATCCCAGTCTTTTGGTTTGGGTAAAATGGCCTTTTTCATTAAAATAGCTAATTGGCCTTTGCTTGTGCACAAAATGAACTTTTGATTATTTTTCTGGATAATTTTTACCAGGCCTCTTCGCTGCATTTGCCAAATGGTGTTGTTGTATTTCTGCCTTTCCCAAGCTCTGAATCTGCGGATGAATTTGTAAGGCTTTTCATACAAATAAGGATACGGACGATCGTCGCCTGTAATCGCTTCTAAAATTAAATCTACAAAAATACCCATATTTTTTTATATTAATTGCAATCAATAATATTGTATTGTGAAAATTGACGGCCGTCAATTTTCACAACTTGCATTAAATAAAAAAATTAAATAACAAAACCGGTGTTCGTTCCAGCGCCTCCCCGCCGAACGACTTACCGGTTATTTGTATTGCTTGTTGCCTTTCAATAGAGTACAATTTGACTCCCATTGGCATAACTCCCACTGATAATGCCCTGAACAACTTGGGCGAGTGTTTCTATATGCACCTCTTCGTCATGTACGCCTTGACCCCGACCCTGGATGAGTTTGCCCATGCTCGAACCAATAATCAGACCCATTTCAAGATAATAAGCCTGAACGGAACTGTGCTCCGCAGCAAATCGAACGGCAACTAACATTGCTCCATTGCCTACAACAAACGGCGCAAAAAGCGGGTCGGCATGTTCCATTTTGCCTCCAAAAAATATAACAATAGGCACGGCATTTTTGACAGCCTCATTCAACACGACCAAAGCGCCAAAAGCTTTTGCCAAGACATTGCTTGACGCCGCCTGCCAATCTTGAATGTTGCCTAAGGTCTCTTCTCTATAGAAGCCAGCAGCGTGAATTACAACATCCGGCTTAATTCTGAAAATCAAAGCTGCAACTGCTTCGTTATTTGTGACGTCACAAGCTTCTCCAAGCTTGCCCGAACGGCTGGCAAAGATAAACTCGTGATCTTTCAAATGTTGTGCCAATAGATAGCCGACGCTGGTTTGGGAAGAAACGCCGATTACTAAAATTTTCATGACTCCTCTCCTTGATGTTTGAGAAAACCTATTATAAACAAATAGTCCAAAAAAGTCGAGCTAAAATTTTTTACTACTGGCCAATAAAAAATAATTTTAGCTTGATTTTATTGAGGTTCTCTGGTAATGTTAATTAGTTATAGTTCACAGATACACTGATAAAAGGCAGATTACTCAGATGGCTGAACAATAGTGTTCGACTTTATGGAGAACCAATTGTTCAATTACAAGTAAGACAAAATAGCTTCTCCACAGAGGCCGAAAACTATTTTGTTATCTAATTTTCAAATATGAACTTATCAAGCTTGTCGTCACAGTTGAATATATCAATACAAGATCTCCGGCTTAAGGCTAAGGAGAAGGGTTATTTTATTTCGCCCAAGGCAAATAAAGTTGACAATTATGTTGCCAGAAAATTAATTGAAGCTTTCGGTCCCTCGACTCGCTCGGGATCTGCGACCAGCCAACCATCGGCTCCGATAAAAATCAAGCTGCCCGCGTTTTTAAAAGTCAGGGATTTTGCCCAGCTGTTAAATTTACCGGTAACCAAAGTCATCACGGTTTTAATTAACAATGGCGTCATGGCAACCATTAACGAAGAAGTGGATTTTGACACTGCTTCTGTTGTGGCAAGCGATTTGGGCTTTGAAATTTCCAGTGAGGTTGACACCACGGCGCAAGAATTTGGTATAGGTTTTTTGCAGGAAGTTTTAAAAGCCGAAAAAGAAGCGGATTTAAAATCCCGACCGCCCATTGTGACCATTATGGGCCACGTAGACCACGGTAAAACCACACTTTTGGACACTATTCGCAAAGCCAAAGTGGCCGAAGGGGAGAGTGGCGGCATTACCCAGCACATTGGGGCTTATACAGTTACTTTTCGAAAAAATTCTAATAAAGAGATCCCTCGCTCCGTTCGGGATGATTTTTCTGGAAGAAAAATCACTTTTTTAGACACTCCGGGCCACGAAGCCTTTACTGAAATGCGTGCCAGAGGAGCCAATGTTACTGACCTGATAGTTTTGGTAGTGGCTGCTGATGACGGCATCCAGTCGCAAACCGTGGAAGTAATCAACCGCGCCAAATTTACCAACACGCCCATGATTGTAGCCATAAACAAAATCGACAAACCCGAGGCCAACATTATGAAAGTCAAACAGGAATTAGCGGGACAAGGCGTGCTGACAGAGGAGTGGGGCGGCAAAACCATTGCCTGTGAAATTTCTGCTAAACAAAATTTAGGCATTGATAATTTGCTGGAAATGATTTTGCTGACCGCGGAAGTGGAAAATTTGCGCGCCAATCCGGCAGGCAAAACCATTGGCACAATTATAGAAAGCAAAATTACCCAGGGCAAAGGCGCCACCGCCACTGTTGTAGTGCAAAACGGCACGCTTAAAGTTGGCGATATAATTGCGGCCGGAGCGGCTTTTGGCAGAATTCGCAGCTTGGAAGACGAAACCGGAAAAAAATTAAAAGAAGCCGGGCCTTCCACGCCTGCACAAATTTCCGGCCTTTCCGAAGTACCGCAAGCCGGCGACATTTTGCAGACCCTAGCCACTTTAGACGAAGCAAAAAGCATCGCGCTTACCGCGCAGAGAAAAAACCAAAGCCATAAAATTGCGGGCAAACAGGCCATAGTAGGCGACGTGGCCAACAAAACTTTAAACCTGATAATAAAAACCGACGTAGCCGGTTCTTTGGAAGCCATTAAACAATCCATTGCCAAATTAAAAAACGACGAGGTTAAAATTTCCATTTTAAGCGAAGGTGTTGGCGAAATAAATGAAAACGATGTCCTGCTGGCATCCAGCTCCAAAGCCGTAATTATTGGCTTTCACACTAAAGTTAATCCCAAAGCCATAAATTTGGCCAAACAAAAAAAAGTGGTTATAGATACTTACGAAGTTATTTATGAGCTGATTGAAGACATTACCTCTGCTGTCATAAAAATGTTTACGCCGGAGCTGGAAAAAATTGCTTTGGGCACGGCCAAAGTTTTAGCCATTTTCCGCACAGAAAAAGGGCTTATGATTGTCGGCGGCAGGGTGGAACAGGGTGAACTCAAAAAGAACAGTAAAATTATGGTGCTTAGGGAAAGCACTGAACTCGGCCGCGGGGAAATAGAAGAACTCCAGCAAAGCAAAGTCGCCGCCCGCACAATAGGCAAGGGTGAAGAATTTGGGATAAAACTTAAAACTTCGGTAAAGATTTTAGAAGGCGATGTTCTGGAAAGTTTTGAGGAAAAGATAAAACAAAAAACACTTAATTAAAAAATCCTCCAAAATGGAGGATTTTTTAATTTATAATCTGTTTGATAAATTTTTCCGGCGTTAAAATTTCAACGTTTTGATACTTTTTCATAACCAACAAATCTTTATCTCGAGTAACAATATAGTCTGCCCCCGCGGCCACAGCACAGGCCAAAATCATATCATCGTTTGGATCACGACAAACTCTGGGCATATCGGTAGGCAAGCTCACCAGATTAAAAGCTTTCATTAACTCATTAAGGAAATCTTTAACCTCTTCATCTTCGTATTTATACTTCCGCCGAATCCTTTGTTGCAGCAAGAGGGTTTTTGCGGCTTCAGCAAAAATTTCCAGACAAGCCGCAGCTTTGCATTTGTCTTCTTTAACCCGCCGGATTAATTCAAAGGATAAACCATCAGGCAGCACAAAAACGCTCACAAGCACAGTGGTATCAAAAACTATTTTAAGCATCCTGCTTGCGAAAATTTTTAATCATTTCGGCAATTTCTTCCTCGGCTTCCCGCACTGTCTGCTTTTTAAAGCCGGGCCTAAGTTTGGGCCTATTGATAATCTTCAACAATTTATCCCAATCCGCTTGCTTATCAGTAACCTTAGACGGCCTTAACAAAATTCCCTCATTGGTAGCTTGAGCGGATAAATAGTCCCCTTCGACAAGATTAAACTTTGCGCGTAATGCCGGAGGCAATGTCACCTGCGCGAAACGACGAATCCTTACCAGACGGGTAAAGTTCCCGGACTTTAATCCTGATTTTATAACTGTTTTAGGCATATTTTTCTTGAATTAAGAATTTCTTAATTTATTGTATCAAACCTACTCACAATGTCAACTGATGCTGATAAAAGTAAAAAAGGCGATGTGCTGGAAAGTTTTGAGGAAAAACTCAAACAGAAAACTTTAAATACTTAAAATCTTAAAAAAACCGGTGGATACTATATCCGCCGATTTTTTGATTCATAAAAAATTCGTAGCTCTTGACAACTCTCTCTCTGGCAAAATGGAAAGTCCCAAAATGTAGCAAAAATAGATTCGTAAGACTATGCAATATCTGCAAATTTTGTGATATTGCCTGGTCCACTTGCGAATAAGTGGATAGCTCTTTTTTTGGAAAATTTAGGAGGACAAATGACAACTAGTGAATCAGCAACCCAGTTCTGGAGCCAGGCTCAACAGGCTTTGGCAGAAAAAGTGGAATTAAACGACTTCGCCTTTCTCGAAGGACTTTTGAGTCCCACCCTACTTGCGGCACTCAAAGAAATTCTCGTGCTTGCCGCTTCAAAGGAAACCTTCCCCGACGTTCAAGGCTTAAGTCGCTACCTTGAAGAAAAAGGTCACAAACCTTGGAAGCTCACCGAGTTGAAAAACAGGGGCTTTGTGCTTAACACGCAACCCTCTAAAGCCGGAGGAGGTTTTGCGACCATTGATCGAGCGGGTGGAGGACGAAAATCGCGAGGAGAAATACCGGAAGGTTTCGGATGATGTTCTGAAAAAGATATCCTCTTTTTATCAGAACCACCCGGATATCCTCCGCGATGTTGAGCCGACTGAAGGTCGGCAAACGCCTGTCCCTGAGAAAAAACCGAAGATACCGGTGGAACAAGTCGTCAGAAAACAACGGGAGAATCGGGAACAGGAACGACGTAAACAACCATCCGCATCGAAAAGTGACTCAAAGAAGCCCGAGCAGCCGCGTATGGGCAAGCTATCCAGACTCCCCGGTAGTACGCTCTCGATCGAATTTGTCCTCCCGCAGGAAGAGCACGGGATCAATTGGCACTCGCATCGGGAAGGTTCGGTTGTCCAAGTCAATGTCCAGAACTCCGATTTTGGATTTGCTGAACGATTGGGCATGAGTCGCCTCAAAGATTATATTTTCTTGCTTCTTCAGAAGGAGCTGACTTGCGCTTCGCTGGAGTCATCCAGCGCTCGTCTGTTTACTGATCGCTTTGAAGACACCTTCATGGCGCTCTATCGGGCGGGACTGGGATAGTAGGAACAGTTATAACTCTCAAAGCCATTACTGCAGGACGCGGTAATGGCTTTTTTTAATTGATAACTTGCTACAAAGTTTACCTTTTTTTTCAATTTTTTGCAATAAAATGTTATAATTATCCACGATTGAACTAACAGATATGCCTCATCTGGATAAACTCAAACAAATAAGTGATTCTTCAACAATAAAAGGACTTAAGCAGTTCATTTTACGGGGCAATGTTGTAGATCTAGCAGTTGGCTTGGCTGTTGGCGCGGCATTTGGAAGTGTTGTGAACGCATTAGTTAAAGATCTAATAACCCCTTTGGTGGCTGCAATTTTTAAAGTTCCGGATTTTCCCCATATCGCTTTTACTGTCAACCAAAGCAAATTTATGATCGGCGATTTTATTAACGCCTTTATTTCTTTTGTGTTTGTGGCTATTACAATTTACTTTTTTGTGGTCACGCCCATGAACGCTTTGACATCGAGATTGAACAAAGAAACGTCGGTAGATCCAACTACAACTACAAAAAAATGCTCGGAGTGTTTGAGTGAAATTCCAATTGAAGCCAAACGCTGCAGTCATTGCGCGCAATTGGTTGTTTGAAATTGGATATTGACATCGGTTCAACAATCAAATATTCTATTTTAAAGCAATGGAACAGACTTCCGCACAATTTGCTAAGAAGGCATTGCCACCCGTTTGAGGCGGTAATGCTTTAGTTTAAAAAAATTTTAAAGCGCCACCCAAACGGGTAGTGTTTTATTTTTGCATTAGATGGTTTTAGATTCGTGGTTAGTAACCATCTGCTACAAAAAGCAGTAAGAATAAGGAGGAAGTTATGCAGATTATAGAGACGAAATGCCCAGGGTGTAAACATAAAATGGAGTTTGGATTGCCTAAAGAGATCAAGACTTGTAAGAATTGCCATGAATGGGTTTTTATTCTTGCTGCCATTGGTCAACCGGCTATCCCAAAAAATTTTACGGAAGCCTGGGATTATGTCCAAGTTACAGCAGACTAATAAGGGGGAAGTTTATCCTTCCCCCCAGCAATCGCATTTAAAATATTTTTGTAATCGCTCACTGGCATTGCGATAATGCTTATTTTTGCGCTCGCAATGCCAAAGGCAGTGGGCGTTACTCATTTTTTATTGGACAAAAAAAGTTAGATGTGCTATAATATATATAATAAAGGTTAGATTTAAGAAACCAAAATAAAAATCAAAACCGGAGCCATTTTTAGAGAAATCCTCCCATAGGTTTTTTCTTAGTGTAAAATAAAAACCAAAATACAATGGAATATGTGTTAAATTTTATTTTGCTGCCCACAAAAGGTTTGCAGGCTGTGCTTGCGCCTTTAAAATTTTTGGCTTTGCATGTACATGACCATTTTATTCCGCATCATCGCAATAATTATCAGCCCCATATTTTAGGCCATCGCAGTTTGGCATTGATGTCAGCCCTGCTGGTAAGCGTAAAAATTTTTACACTATCAGTCATTTCTTTTGGCCCCATTGTGCCGGCATTCTCCTCGGCTATTACCGAAGGAAATATTATTAGCCTTACCAACCAGTCGCGTGAAAGCTATGGCCTGGGGGATTTAAAATACAGCCCGGTTTTAGATAAGGCCGCGCAGGCAAAAGCCGACGATATGCTGGCCAAAGGCTATTTTTCTCATACCACCCCGGACGGGCATACGCCCTGGGACTTTATTACCGGCGCCGGATACACTTATTTAATGGCCGGGGAAAATTTGGCCGTGAATTTTACCGAAGCCGAAAACGTGGAAAGCGCCTGGATGAACAGCCCGGGCCATAAGGCCAACATTGTCAATAAAAATTTTGAAGAGATAGGCATTGGTATTGCCCAGGGCCAGTACCAGGACCATACCGCGATTTTTGTCGTGCAAATGTTCGGCACCCCCGTTGAACAAAAGGTGACTCTCAATCAGCAGCCAACACCGGTGCAAACTGCGCAAGTCCCTCCGCCAGCCGTTGTACCGGTCAATGTAGCGGCAGCGCAGGAATCAAAACCTAACGAAAAGGTTGCCAGTTTTAAAACTTCATCCCCTCAAAATCAACCCAAGTCTGTGCCCACAGCAAACCCGCCGCAAACCTTTCCGCTTGCCGTGGCGCCGCCGCCGGAAAAAATCAATATTCAGCAGGGCGACATTAAGCTGGTTGGGCCAAACGCGGAAATTATTGCCCAGGTGACAGGACCGGCGGTGAAAGTTCTCGCCTACTTCGGGCCGGAGGCAATTATGCTTTCGCCAAAAAGCCAATATGTCTGGACAGGCAAAGTACAAACTGCTTCACTGGCAAAAAATAATATTACAGTCAGGCTAAAAGCTTTTGCCATGGACGGGAAAAGTGTACAGTTAAAGCTGGCAGAATTTTCTTTGGGGGTACCTAATATTGTAGATGTACCCAATAGCACACCTGTTCACTATTCTATATTTGGTAAAACTTTTGATCCTAAAGTGTTTGAAAATCGTTTTTATTTGCTGTTCATTGCCGGCCTGCTTTCTTGTTTGATTTTGGCCATTGCGGTAAAAAAACATATTCAGCATTTGCCGTTAATTGCCAACAGCAGTTTTGTGGTCATTGTCGCGGCTCTTTTGTTTTGGACGGGGTGATTTTAAAATTTAGCCGGTTGACTTGCCAACTAATTTTTGATAGCATAAAGTTATGCAAAAGATCCAAGAAAAAGTAAAAAGAAATATGATTGGCAATACCCCCATACAATGGAGCCGAAAATACATTTTATCGTCGCGCGTTTTGTCAAAAACTTTGACACAAGCAGCGGGACTTTTGAGGGGCAAGTTAAAAAGAACTCCCCTGGCGTATCAAAAAAGACTTCGCAAAGAGTGGTGATTTATGGTGCTGGATACCAATATTTTAATAGCTTACCTCGATGGAGATTTAAGGGTGGTTGAAGCAATAAATGCCCGGTCTGCTCATGGCCTGGCTTTATTTATTTCCGCGGTTTCTTACGCGGAGATTTTGTCTTTGCCGGAAGCCGGTGCAGCCGACCTTATAAAGATGCGGAATTTTTTAAATAATTTTATTTTAGTTGATGTCAATAAAGAATTGGCGGAAATTTCAGCAGAGATAAAGCGGCAATATAAATTCAAATTTGCCGATTCCGCCATAGTTGCCACGGCTCGTTTGATGGCTGTGTCTTTAGTGACCAGGGATAAGCAGTTGTGGAAAGCTAAAGGGGTAAATTTGGTTGAAATTTGATAATAAGTTTCATGGTAATCACCCCAAAAAAAATCGAGCAAATTTTCCAAAATCACCAAACCCTTATTGTCGTAGGCGGCAATTGGGGGGATGAAGGCAAAGGCAAAGTTATAGACCTGATAATGGGCGGGTACGATGTTGTGGCCAGGTTTTCCGGCGGGGCTAACGCCGGGCATACAGTTTACACATCATCCGGACAAAAATTAGTCAGCCATTTAATTCCCTGCGGTTTGGCGCAAAACAAAGTTTGCGTGCTGGGCCGAGGGGAATTTTTTAATTTGGAATTGTTTTTAAAAGAGTTGGAGGAGAGTAAGGCGGTACTCGGGAATAACATCGCTGACATATTTATAGATCAACAAGCTCCTTTATGGACGCCGTATCATCGTTTGTTTGAAATGTATATAGAAATAATGCGGGGCGAGCGAAAAATCGGCACTACAAATAAAGGCATCGGGCCTTTAGAGGGTATGTATAAACTTAGATTAGCGCCAGTGGTGGGTTATTTGCTCGAGAAGGATTTGTTGATGAAATCTTTGCAGGTTTTATATAATGTTTTGAAGCCCTGTTTGGACAACGTTAAAGATCAAATTAATGAAACAATTCCGGATCCACAAGAAATTTTGGAAAAATTATTGAGTGATTCGGAAAAAATTAAAGCTTTTGTTACAGACACTGCTTTCTTGCTGGATATGGAATTAAAAAAAGGCAAGCGTATTTTATTTGAAGGCGCGCAGGCTACGGGTCTTGACGCGTGGTGGGGGACGTACCCGTATGTGTCATCTGGAAATTCTGTTGCGGTAGGCGCGGCTTTAGGCACGGGTTTGCCCATGGAAAAGTTTGGCGCGACTATTATGGTGGCTAAAACCCTGCCCACGCGCGTGGGCTTTGGTCCCTTTCCCTCAGAGATGTGGGAGAGGCAAGCGGCGATGGATTTTGCTAAAGAGAATCAGCAATTATTTGCCCAAGGGCCTTTGCGTAATGAGTTTTTATCATCAATTTTACAAAAAATAAATTCCGGGCAATCATCAGCCGCGGAAATGTCCCAATACTTCCAGGTTTTGGGTGACGAACGCGGGGCGACCACGGGCCGGGGGAGATCGGTCGGATTTTTAGATATCCCCTGGCTGCAATATGCTATTCGGATTAACGGGCCAAAATACATAGCGCTGACCAGGTTTGATATGCTTTCGGGTTTAAAATCCATTCCAGTGGTTGTGGGCTATAAACATCGCGGTCAAATTTTACCAGTCGGAAAATTACCAGCGGCCTGGGAACTATCGCAAGTTGAAATTATAAAAGAAGACTGGCTGTGCTTTGAAGAAGACATAAGCGGTATATCTTCAGCCGATAAATTGCCAAAATCAGCCCAAGAATTTTTATCTAAACTCGAAAAACATCTGGGCGTGCCCATTCTTTTGGTTGGCACGGGGCCAGGCAGAGAAGCAATGGTAGTGAGGAACTAATTTGGGTGACAAATCAGCGCTTTTTTGCTATAATTTATATATGATTGATGCGGAGTTGCGCAAATATTTTTGGGACGTTAACCCTACAAAGCTTGATTCAGGTGTTCACAAAACATATATTATTGAACGCATTTTAGACATGGGCGATGAACCGGCTGTTGCCTGGCTTCGCCGGACGTATTCTAAAGAAGACATTTTAAAAGTGGCCGAAAAAAGCCGGCGCTTGTCAGCCAAAAGCAAAAATTTTTGGAAATTAGCCTCCCAAAGCTTATGAGCGA
>JAHFJK010000018.1 GCA_023245915.1 Candidatus Doudnabacteria bacterium
AGTATAAAAAAAAGACAATGCTGAATATGGAATTGGCAAAGTCGTATAAAGACCAGAGAAAAACATTCTTTTTGCTGATCATAGCCTTATTGTAACATAAAAAACCGCTTGCGCGGTTTTACTTCTAAAAGTAAATGTAATACATAACATGTGTCACCCTTCGCTAAAGCTATGGGTGGCACACTTCACTAAACTTAAATTCTGATTTGGCCGCAGGTCACACGAAACTTTAGTGAAGTGTGGAGCCGACGATCGGAATTGAACCGATGACCTATTCCTTACCATGGAATTGCTCTACCAACTGAGCTACGTCGGCAGGTAGTTATTGGATTTTAGTTTTAATTTTGACTGAGGCGTCAGAGCTGAGCTGCTTGGCCATTAACTATAGCTTATTTGTCGTATTTTTTTTCAGTTTTTCCAATACCTGCAAAAATTTAGGGTTTTTCGGTTCAAGTTCAAGAGCTTTTGTTAAAGTTTCAATCGCTTCGGCTGTCCTGCCGGCCGACTGCAGGCTTTGGCCCAAATTATAATAACGGTTTGGCTGGGTGGAATCAAGAGACAGGGATTTTTGGTAATGCTCCGCGGCCTTGGCGAAATTGCTGTTTTGATACCAGCAATAAGCCAATCTGGCGTGATAATCCGCATTCGCCGGCTGGTGGTTTACCAGGTACTGGTAGATATCTTGAGCGTCATTAATATTTTCCTTTCCCAAATAGAATTTGCCAAAAGCGTCGTAATGGGCAAAATTTTTGGGTTGTTGTTTAATGATGTCCAAAAAGTAGCGCTCATTTTTTACTTCATGAAGAGTGGTGTTTTGAAAAGGTTTATGCAGCAGGGGCAGGGAGGCGTTGAAAATTTTTTTTATGCGGTAGCCGGCGGCGGCGTAAGGCTTTAAATCTTTAGCCTCCAAAACAAAATTCCATAGCTTTTTTACGCCGACGCTAAGGCTAACTTTAATTCTGGAAATGGCCTGCGCCGGCAGGCCTTTTTCCAGCAGCTTTTTTGCCGCTGTGACATGCTCCGGATGCTCGTCTGCCATAGACGCTGCTTCCGGCAAATGCCTAAGGATGATAAGCAAAATCCCCAGGACCGAAAAAATAAAAATAATATTGGGCAGGATTTGGTAGGACAAGAGATTTAAATGAGTGATCAGGATTGATCAAGATTGACATGATTGTCTTCTGTATTCTTGCTCAATCATTTAAATCATACTGAATCTTATTAAATTAGTCTAGTTTCCCAACACAAATCTGGCAAACCTCTTCACCACCACATTCTCCCCCATCTTTGCAACAGCTTGGGCTATTAAATCTTTGACTTTAATATGCGGATTTTTTACAAAAGGCTGTTCAAGCAAGCAGGATTCTTCAAAGTATTTGGCAATTTTGCCTTCCACGATTTTATTAAGAACTTCATCAGTCAGCTGCTTGTCCGCAGAAGCTTTAGCGGAAGCGGATTCTTTGTAGATTTCCTTTTCTTTTTCCACATCCTCTTCTGGAACGTCAGCAATGCTTACGTACAAAGGGTTAACAGCCGCAATATGCAGCGCCAGTTCCTTGGCCAGAGTTTTAAAATCATGGGTCCTGGCTACAAAGTCAGTTTCGCAATTGACCTCAACCAGCGCACCTAATTGCGAGCCAGGGTGGATATAGGCTTCCACAATCCCCTCTTTGGCCACGCGGTCAGCCTTTTTATTGGCCTTTAGTGCGCCTTTTTTGCGTAAAAGCTCTATGGCTTTTTCTTTGTCGTTGTTGACTTCAGCCAGGGCGTTTTTAATTTCTAGAATGCCGGCGCCGGTAAGGTCTCGTAATTCTTTTATTAAATCTTTTGTCATTTTTTTGTCCACTAATACCCTAATGTCCCGAATAACACGAACTTAAATTTAGTAAAATTAGTGTTAATTCGTGAATTAGTGAATAAAATAAATTATAATTGTTTTGTTTCTTCCCTAACTACTGTCTGTGCGCTGGCGCCTTCTTTTACAGCTTCCGATATTACAGACGTCATGAGTTCAATGACTTTTGTCGCATCGTCGTTGGAAGGGATGGGAAAGTCAATTTTTTCCGGACTGCAGTTAGTGTCCACCAGGCCGATGATTCTGACTTTGCTTTTTTGCGCCTCTTTGACCGCAATGGCGTCGTGTTTAACATCGGTTACAAAAATTGCTTCCGGCAATTTTTTCATATTTTGGATGCCTTCGAATAACTTTTTTAACTTTTCAATTTCGCGCTCAATCAACAACCTCTCTTTTTTGGTGTAATGGCTTTCCAGTTCACCGGAAGCCTTTAAACTTTCCAATCTTTCCAGCTTGCGGATGGTTTTTTGAATGGTTTTAAAGTTGGTAAAGGTGCCGCCCAGCCAGCGCACGTTGACATACGGCATGCCGCAAACCACGGCCGCAGCTTTTACAATTTCCTTGCCCTGGCGTTTGGTGCCTACAAAAAGCAAGGTGCCCCCTTTTGCAGATAAATCTTTAGCAAAATGGGCAGCTTTTTCCAAAGCTTTTTTGGTTTGTTCCAAATCCAAAATATGGATATTGTTGCGCGTAGTAAAAATATACTGCTTCATTTTTGGGTTCCAGCGGCTGGCTGTATGCCCAAAATGCGCGCCTGCTTTAAGCAGGTCTATTAATGCGATGTCTTTCATGGTTGTGGTTTGTCATTCCGCTCACCCTCGCTTGCCGCTCGGGTTGGCTCGGGATGACAGAATGTTTTATCCTTACCTTCTATCCCGCGAATCCCGATACAGCACTCAGGCCTATCGGAACAGGAAAAATGCGGAATATGTTTGATTAATTGATATTGAAAAGATTATAGCAGGGGTTGACGAAATGCGCAAGAGAGGGTAAAATTATGCTAATTGTTTTAATTATTCTAAGTGCCCTAAATAATTTCTAATGGTCGTCTAAGGACTTGGACATTTTAACTTTCGGCATTGGTCATTTTTTAGAACAATTAAGTTAATTTAGAGTAATTCCTTATGAAAGCCTCCATCCATCCCCAATTTTATACAACTGCTTCAGTTACCTGCGCTTGCGGTAACGCTTTTACCACTGGTTCGACTTTTGAGAAGCTTCACACGGAAATTTGCAGCAATTGTCACCCTTTTTACACTGGCAAACAAAAATTATTGGATGCGGCTGGTAATGTCGACAAATTTAAAAAACGCACCATTACAGCTACCCAAATTAAGGCTACCGCAAAGCCTAAAAAAGAACGCAAAGCAAGGGTTAAAAAATAGCGGCAAAAATATTCTTCGACCAAAGTGGAGAAGATATTTTTGCCGAGAGCCAAACAATAGGTTCTCCATAAAGTCGAACGCTATTGTTTGGCAGAGTCATCGCCACTCTGTCTTGGAGTGGTTTTGTGTTAGAATGTAATCGTAATATGGATATAAGCTTTCAAAAAATTCTTGGCGAATACAACAAGCTGACAGAGCAGATGGCCTCATCAGCGGGTTTAGATATGGCTAAACTTGGCAAACGGCAGGCTGAGTTAACGCCGATTGTGGAAAAGATTTCGGATTATGGATTAAAGATTAAAGAGCTGGAAGATAATAAAAAGTTACTGGAAGATGGGGACGATCAAATAAAATCTATGGCTTTAGATGAGGCGCGCAGACTGGAATCGGAAATTTTGAATCTTAAATCTTGCATTGAAGAGGCTTTACTGCCCAAAGACCTTAACGATGATAAGAATGTTATTGTAGAAATTAGGGCAGGGGCGGGCGGCGATGAAGCTACCTTGTTTGCGGCGGAAATGTTTCGGGCTTATGGCAAGTATGCAGATGAGTTGAAGTTTAAAACTCACATTGTATCTTCCTCACGTTCTGAAGCCGGAGGGTTTAAGGAAGTTATTTTTGAGATCTACACTGTGTCAAAGAGAATCTTTGACACGGGTGGGGCGTATAGAATTTTTAAATACGAATCTGGTGTGCATAGGGTTCAACGGGTGCCGGAGACAGAAAAAAGCGGGCGCGTGCATACTTCCACAATTACTGTTGCTGTGTTGCCGGAGCTGGAAGCAAGCGATTACGCCATTGCCGATAAAAATTTGAAAATAGAAGCCACTACATCCAGCGGCCACGGCGGACAGTCGGTTAACACAACTTATTCCGCCATTCGTATAACCCATATTCCTACAGGCATAACCGCCCAGTGTCAGGACGAAAGGTCGCAAGCACAAAATAGAGAGAAAGCATTGGCTGTCATTCGCGCGCGCGTAGCTGACCACTACCGCACGATTGAAGAAAAAAAAACGCGTGATTTAACTAAGTCCCAAATTGGCACTGGGGACAGATCGGAAAAAATCCGCACTTACAACTTCCCCCAGGACCGCGTAACCGACCATCGCATTAACCAGAATTTTAACCAGATAAATTTAATAATGGAAGGCAAATTCGGGATGGTAACATCAGCGTTACAAAAAGCCGATTTGGAAGTAAAGAAAGAAAGTTTACGAAGTACGAAATGATACGAACTTACAAATGACCATAAGTCATGTTTTAAAAAAATATCACACCGTTGAAATCGATTTGTTGCTTTCACATATCCTTGGCAAGCCCAGGGAATTTTTGTATATGAATGGGGGCAACAGACTAACGCGGATGCAAACAAACAGATTAACACGGATGGTTAGGCGGAGATTGAAAGGTGAGCCGATAGCGTATATTTTGGGTTATAAAGATTTTTATGGGTTGCGATTTAAGGTTGATCGAAGGGTTTTGATTCCGCGTCCGGAGACGGAGGAATTAGTTGACCTTGCCATTGCGAGTGCATCCGAAGCAATCTTTACAAAAGATCGCCGCGTCGGCCAGGTAAAGCCCTGGCCTCCTCGCGATGACAGAAAATTTAAAATCCTAGATCTCGGAACAGGCAGTGGGTGTGTTGCTATAAGTATTACAAAGGGTATAGGGTATAGGGTTAAAGAAATGGAAATTTTTGCGACTGACAAATCCCCTGCTGCGCTAGCTGTTGCCAAGCAAAACGCGAAAACGATTTTAGGAAAAAACTCCAATACTAGCGAGTATTGGAGTTTTTCGCGAATCAATTTTATCCACAGTGATTTGTTTAAAAATATCAGGGGCAAATTTGACTTAGTTGTGGCCAATTTGCCGTATGTGCCGTTGGCAGATTATAGATTAAAGATTAAAGATTTAAGATACGAGCCTCAGATGGCTCTTGTTGATCCTAAAAAAGATTTTGATCTTTATGAAAGATTTTTTAAGGAGTTGGCTTTTCCTAAAATTTTAAATCGTAAATCTTTAATCTATTTCGAAATCGATCCAAAAGCCAAACCTTTCATTGCCAAATGGGTAAAAAAATACCTTCCCCAAGGGAAAGTAAAATTTTACAAAGATTTCAACTATTTGTGGAGATACGCGGAAATTAAGTCAACATAGGCTTGTTATTATCTGAAAATTCCTACATTTGTAGGAATTTTCAGATTTTCATTTTAGGCTAAAGACTAAGGAACTAATTTTATTTTGCAACTAAAAGCTTAAACTTTTCGAAATTCTGGTGACCATGCACGCGGACGCGAGGGATTTCCATTAAATTATCCAAATTTATAATATCGCCTTCGTGGACAGTTACCCCCATAATTATTCCCGTCCGGTTGGCTTGTTTAATGTAGCTTGCGTTGTAGCGGCCGTAAGGGTAGATCATAATTGGTTCCGCTATCCCCAAATGGTTCTTGATGTCCAGCTGGCAGCCGGAAAGGTTTTGAAAAATATACTCTGGAGTGTATTTGGTCTCAAGTCCGTCAAAATGATTTTGCGTGTGGCAGACTATTTCGTTGCCGGCCTGGTAAGCAGCCGCTATGTCTTCCCAGGAAGCGTAAAAACTGTCGCTACTTACGGTTTTGGGATATTGCGTAATGATGCCGAAAGTCCCGTTAAAGCCGTATTTTTTTAAAATAGGAATCGTATTAATAAACACGTCGTCATAGCCGTCATCAAATGTAAAAACCACGGATTTTTTTGGCATGGTAAATTCGCCCTGGGAATAGAGTAAAATATCATTTAGATGGATGCTGGTGTAGCCGCTGTCTTTTAGCCATTTAACTTGCTCTTCGAAATCGTTTGCGGAAACTGTCAAATCTTCCCGCATTTGGCTGGCTTTAGGCGGCAGTTCGCCAATGTGGTGGTACATTAGAATCGGTATTTTAACAGTCCAACTTTGGTCTTTGGGATTGGGCAATGGCCGACGTTCTTCAGATAAACTTTGACTGTATTTTAGATTCTCTGGAAAATTTTTAGAGGGAGCTTTTTTAAAATAAAAATATACCTGCGCCGATGCTACCATGAGCAGAGCCAGGCCAACCAGCATCGCTATTTGAAGTTTTTTTGTTTGATTGAACATAAGATTAACACTACCACTATACCAGTTGATAGGACTGTTGCCGAATGTCATTTTGACTGCAATTTCAGAATTTCATCTGAAAAGCACATTCAGCAACAGTCCCTTGATATAAAAAATTAAAAAGGGCGGTTTTTGTTTAAAAACCGCCCTTTTATTTTACCTTTATTTTTTTTCTTCTTTCTTCTCGGCCTTTTCCGGCTTGGCTTCAGCTGCGCCTTCAGCCCCGGCTTCCGCTTCGGGTTTAACTTCAGCTGCGCCTTCAACTTTGCTAATGTCTTCAACCACCGGCGCTGCCAATTCAGCTTCCACGTCTCTAGGCGGCTGGACTTTAACCACCATTTCATCGGGGTTAGTTAAAACTTTAACCTTGGGCGAAACCACGAGGTCTTTGACATGGATGGTATTTTCCATGGTCTTTAAGCCTTCCAGGCTAACCGGGATATTGTGAGGCAGGTCCGCGGGCAAGCATTCCACTTCTATTTCACTCAAGATTTTTACTAAAACTCCACCTAAAGTTTTAACTGCTGAAGATTCGCCGACAAATTCCAAAGCAACTTTGGCTTTAAGTTTTTCTGTCATACTGACTTGATAAAAATCAACATGGATGGGCTGGCTGGTTAAATAATGGTATTGGATTTCGTGAATTAAAACAGGATGGATTTTGCCATCGCTGGTCATTAAGTCTACAATTGTGCTTTCCCCGGCTTTTTTTAAAACTTTTTCAAACTCTCTCAAATCTACGCTTAGGGCCGCGTTCTGAATTTTGTGCCCGTACAAAACCGCAGGCAATAAACCTTGCTTGCGTAGACTTTTTGGCGTGGTAGTTTTTAAATCCCGCGCTTGTGCTTTAAGTTGGAGCTTGTCCATTTCTAATCCTTTTGATGATCGCGCCCATGGGTTTTCATCAGTTAGTCTGACTACTCGCCTACTCACGCGGTCTTAAATTTACTTTGCTGATTATAGCAAAAAGCCCGGAGCGTGTCCAGGTTTATTTCTAGGTTAGATGATTTGACAACTTTGGTTTATAAGTTCTAAAACTGCAGTTTAACGCCAGTTTTTTCTCCAGTTTTCACGCCCCACTTCTCGAGTCGGTCCAAGCGATAATTGTTGACTGTGTTGGCTTCGATAAGGGTTTTTACATCTTTTGCGATTCCATCAAGCTGGACAGTATGATTGCTGGCGGTTTCCGCCACAGCTTCCAGCTTTGTGCTAACGGTCTCTAACTTTGTGCTTACTGTTTCCAGCTTTGTGCTAACGGTCTCTAACTTTGTGCTTACTGTTTCCAGCTTTGTGCTAACGGTCTCTAACTTTGTGCTTACTGTTTCAATCCTGTCATTAATCGGCTTCAATTTGACATCAAATTTTTTATCCAATAAATCTTCAATTGCTTTTAACGTAACTTTAGTCATAAGATGAAAATTATTATTTATCAAAACTGCTCACAAAATCACCTTCAAAAGTTTTGAGCTCCTGATGGATGGCCAACACGTCGTTGGCTTGAATGGGACTCAAACGGTTGAATTTTTGTCCGTCGCTGGCTGTAAGATCGGTGACCATACCCACAGAAAAAACCTCTGGCCCGTGAATTTCCAGATTAAACATTACCGAGCTTTTGCACTTGCCGCAATCGGAATGGATTAAGGCCCAGGCTTCGTTATAAAATTCATCACGCTCGCTGTCTAAAACCCTGGTGTTTTTGACATCGTACTTGTGGCCACAGACCGGGCACCTAAGCACCATTCCCAACCATTGGATAACTTTTTTTAGGCTAAAATCCTTCATAGGAGGTTGATTTATCGCTGATTGGAAGGCTGATTTATTCCTGAACAGTTGATTTTCATTCAGAACCTAATTTCCTGAATTCAACGGCAAGATTAGTATATCACAGGCATTTAAAACCGCAAAGCTTTGGACTGGATTGCCACATTTTGAACAATGCCTAAGATGATAAGGCTGGCTATGAGTGAACTGCCGCCGGCGGAAACAAAGGGTAAGGGAATGCCCGTAACCGGTAAAAGCCCGATGTTCATGGCAATATTTATAAAAGCGTGAAAAAAGAAAAAAAACAGGCCCCCGCCTGCGAGGTACATGCCTAAATCATCCTTGGCCTTTTTCATAATTATGAGCATCCGCCAAAGCAAAAAAAAGTACAGCGTCAAAAGGCCGAATGAACCAAAAAAACCCAGCTCTTCACTGCCTGCTGCGAAAATAAAGTCGGTTTGGCGCTCAGGCAAAAATTTGCGCTGACTTTGCACGCCTTTGCCCAAGCCTAAGCCAGTAAGCTGTCCGCTGCCCACGGCAATTGCGGCCTGCCGCACATTATAGCCCCGGCCTTTGGGGTCAAGGCGCGGGTTTAAAAATACCAACACTCTGCTTTTTTGAAAATCCTTTAGGACAAATTTCCAGGTCAGACCCCCGGCGGCTAAAAAGCAGGCAAACAAAATAATCAGGATTTTTTTTTGAATTGGGCTTAAAAGGATGATGCCGGCCCATAGGGCTAAAATAATAGTGGCCGAGCCTAAATCGGGTTCCAGGGCGACTAATAAGGCAGGCAGGGCTGCGTAGGCAAAAGAGCGGGCAACAGTTTTCCAGGAATTTATCTGTCCTCTTTTTAGGTAGAGCAGGCGAGCGAGCCCCAGGACAATTACCACTTTGATGAATTCCGCCGGCTGGAAAAGAAAAAAAGAAAAATCTACCCAGCGCTTGCTGCCGCGAATAGTTGGTCCAAAAAAAGGAAGGTAGAGCAGGAGCGCCAGAAATATCAGATAGACGGCCCGGTTGGCTTTGGTCAGGGTGTGGTAATTAAAAACGCTGAAAAAGAAAAACGCGGCAAAGCCGAGCCCGAAATAAACCAGCTGCCTGTAAAAGATGCCGTAACTTGAGTCGGAAAGCGTGGTGGCGTATAAAATAGCCAGGCCGGCAAAAGCCAAAAGCAAAGTAGCGACCAAAAGCGGAATGTCAAAGTGTTTGAAACGGTTGAGGAAAGAGAGCATAGCCGTTATCTTTTATATACTCAATTGCTAAATTAACTTAGATATAATACTCCGAAGCTTACGTTGTTATTGGCCTGATTTTATTGATTATTATCAATTTAATTCCAAACATAAAATCGGAATTTAATTAGCGAAGGAGTATATCCTTCATCCTTTACCTGTCCGGCCTTGGTGAGGCTTCGGCCGAGACGGTTGTGAAAAAGCTCAAGCATAAAGGATTCAGGCTTATTCCCTGGCAGCCGAAAGGTTTTTAGGATTAAGCGTGTCGGTGTCAGCAGTCACCTCCACGCGGCTGACATCATCGGCAGACAACCCCGGCCAGAGCTGTTTGTAGCCTCTTCGTTCAAACTGGGCAACGGTAAATTCGGCATGCCGGGTAATATCAAGAGTATTATTTTTGGAATCCGAGAGCTTAAAAGTCAAGGTTACCTGCTTTAAAACGTAGGGACTGTCGTTTATAAAGTAGCCTTCGACAGCTAAAGTTTTAGGCGAATCTTGCTGACTGATTTGCGGTTTGGGTGTGGTAAAGGATACTTTAGGAATCACCAGTCTTTTTTGCCAGAGTAAATTGTCGTCAAAGACCAGGTTCACGTAAGCGATTGGCTGTGACAGGCTAAAACTGGGCGCGGTTAAATATTTGCTCTGCCCAGGAAGCAAAAAAAATTTTTCCGGGAGTTTGTCGGGATAAGTGTAAACTAATTGTTTTTGGGCGTTATAGAAATTAAATTTAAAACCCGCGTTGTCTAAGGATAAATCCAAATTCGGGTTGCTGACTTTAGCCCACGCCGAATTTACACCGGCTGCCGGCCTGCCTATGTTGAGTTCGGAAATTTTTGGAGCTAAAGCGCCTGTAAAGCTTGGTTTGGCAGTAAAGTTGCCGGGTTGGTATTTTTTCAGCCAAAATTTTTGAGAGGCAAAGCTTGCGATAAAATAGGCGGGAATGGCCCCTATGGCTAAGATTGCCAGCGCCCATTTTACTTTCCTGGAAAAACTGCTAAAGGTGTTAATGGTTTTTAACTCCGCTTCCTCCACGCCAATTTCAATTTTTTCTTTTAAAAATGCCATCTCTTTGTTTATTTTTATAGTGATTTTATTATAGCAAAAAGTTTGGTCTTTTGGTATGCTGTCTTTACTAATGTACTAAAGAATATGCAATTCACCCACCTCCACTGCCATTCCCACTATTCACTTTTAGACGGCCTTTCCAAAATTGAGCCGCTGGTTGAGCGTGCGAAGGAACTTGGTATGGACAGCATCGCTCTTACTGACCACGGGGTTTTGTATGGCGCCGTGGAATTTTACAACAAATGCAAAGAGGCAGGCATAAAACCTATCGTTGGCATGGAAGCTTATGTCGCTCCCAGAAGCAGGCTGGAAAAGCTGGGCAAGATTGATGCCGACTACAATCATTTAATCCTGCTGGCGCAAAACGACATTGGCTACAAAAATTTAATACAGTTGAGCACGTTGGCGCATTTGGAAGGATTTTATTACAGGCCCCGGATTGATTTAGAAACTTTGCAAAAATATAGTCAGGGTTTAATTTGCCTGTCCGGCTGCCAGCGCGGGGAAATCGCGCGCGCGGCAATCAACAAAACTGTGGAAGAGGCGCAGGCGGTTTTGCAAAAGTATTCACAAATTTTTTCAACCGGCAGTTTATTTATAGAAATCCAAAGAAATACTAAAAATCACGACCCTAAAGAAAAAGAGCTAAACGAAAAGTTGGTCGCGCTGGCCAAGGGCAACAGCTTGCCGGTTGTAGCCACGGCCGATTGCCACTACATTTATCCGGAAGACTCCGAAGCGCAGGATGTAATGGTTTGCATTGGCACGGGCACGACTGTGCAGGAAGCCGGCCGCCTGGACATGCGCGGCTATGACCTGTCTTTAAAATCGCCGCAGGCCATGGCTGAACTGTTTTATGACTTACCCGAAGCTGTTGAAAATACCCAAAAGGTTGCGGAAATGTGCAATTTGGAACTTGCGGTGGATCAAAGATATTTTCCAAGCGTGGAAATTCCGGAAGGCTTAACGTCAAAGGAATATTTGAAAAAGATTACTTACGAAAAAGCATTGCCGCTTTACGGCAAAGAAGGAAAAATCTCCCCCGATATTCAGCAAAGAATGGACTATGAGCTCGACATAATTTGCAAAAAAGATTTTGACACTTATTTTTTGATGGTGGCAGACGTAGTTGATGGGGCGCATAAAATTGGCGCAATCACCAATACCAGAGGCAGTGCTGCCGGTTCCATCGTAGGCCGCATTTTAGGCATTACTAAGGTTGATCCTCTCTATTATGAATTACCTTTTGAACGTTTTTTAACCATGCACCGTCCCACCCCGCCTGATATTGATTTAGACATAGCAGATAACCGTCGCGACGAGGTCATCCACTACATTACTGACAAGTACGGCAAAGACAAAGTCGCTCAAATTATTACTTTTGGAACCATGATGGCGCGCGCGGCTGTGCGCGACGTAGGCCGCGCTTTGGCTGTTCCCTATTCCAAGTGCGACCAGATTGCCAAAATGATTCCTTTTGGCAAACAGGGCTTTGCCATGACTTTGGACATTGCTTTGCAAAAGTCTCCGGAGCTGAAAGAAGTTTATGAGCGTGACCCGGAAACCCATCGGGTGCTGGAAATTGCCAAAAAACTTGAAGGCTGCGCGCGCCACGCCTCCATGCACGCCGCCGGCATTGTCATTACTCCAACTGCATTGACTGACTACATGCCTTTGCAAAAAGAGCCGGACGGGGAACGGGTTATTACCCAATACGACATGTACGCGCTGGATGTTAATGCTAACAGCAAAGCTTTGGGCGTGGTCAAGCTGGATTTGTTGGGCATCCGTAACCTAAGCATTTTAGAAGCCGCGGTTAAGCTGGTAGAACAACGCCACCATATTAGCATCGACATTTACAATCTCCCCCACCCTGACCCTAAAACTTTTAAATTGCTTTCCGAAGGTTTGACTTTTGGCGTATTCCAACTCGGTTCTTCAGGAATGACCCGTTATTTAAAAGAGCTGAAACCGTCGTCGATTTTTGACATTATGGCCATGATAGCTTTGTATCGCCCGGGGCCAATGCAGTTTATTCCCGACTACATTGCCCGCAAGCACAATCCAAGTTTAATTAAATATTTTGACCCTGCGCTTGAGAAAATTTTGCATCGCACTTATGGCATTTTAGTTTATCAGGATGATCTGCTGACCATTGCCCACGACCTTGCCGGCTACAGCTGGGAAGAGGTGGACAAGTTCAGAAAGGCGGTGGGTAAAAAAATCCCGGAAGAAATGGCCAAGCAAAAAATTAAATTTGTGCAGGGCTGCATGGAAACTTCCAAATGGTCGCACGCCAAGGCGGAGCAGATTTGGACCTGGATAGAACCTTTCGCGGCCTATGGTTTTAACAAGGCGCATTCGGCTTCTTACGCCATTGTCGGTTATCAAACCGCTTATATGAAGGCTAATTATCCGGTGGAATTTATGGCCGCGGTCATGACCGCCGAGTCCGGCGACGAGGAAAAAATTTATGAAGCCGTGGAAGAGTGTGAAAATTTAGGCTTGAAAGTCTTGCCGCCGGACGTCAACGAGTCGCTGGGAGATTTTACAGTGGTAGACGATCCCGTTAGAGGTCAGTCGCCAGAGGCGACTGCCGGCGCGCAAGCGCGCCGGACCTCTAACGGGACAATTCGTTTTGGGTTGAATGCGATTAAGAATTTGGGATCTGACGTCATCAAACAAATCATAGAGGCAAGGGTAGAGGGTGGAGGGTATAGGGTAGAAAATCCGCAGGGCACTAAACCCTATACCCTAAACCCTACACCCTTTCTTTCCCTCGAAGATTTCCTCATTAAATCTTACACCAAAAATTTAAACAAAAAATCCTGGGAAGCGTTGGTTAAGGCCGGAGCCTTAGACAGTTTTGGTGAGCGCGGGCAACTACTTAACAGTACAGAAGAAGTTTTAGGTTTTGTGCGCGAGCATTTTAAAAGCCAAACCAGCGGGCAAAATTCACTGTTTGGCACATCGCTCAAAATCGGCAAATTAAAATTGCGCGATTCCGCGCCTGCAACCAAAGAAGAAAAACTTGCCTGGGAAAAAGAACATCTGGGCATGTACGTGTCCGCGCACCCCCTGGACGTGTATAAAAAAGTTTTGTCTACTTTGCGCAGCTCAAAAAGCCTGTCGCTGGAAGAGCTGGGCAATAACGTAGTCATGGGCGGGATAATTTCGCGGCTAAAAAGGACGCTGACCCGTAAAAATGACCCAATGGCGTTTTTTAGGCTGGAAGATTTGACCGGCAGTTTGGAAGTTTTGGTTTTTCCCAAGGTCATGGAAAAAGTTTTGCCGTTTTTGGCAGATGATAAAATTGTCCAGGTCAACGGCAGGCTTTCTGACAAGGATGAAGAATTTAAATTGATCGCCGAAGATATTAAAGAGTTGCCTACCGACGATGTTTATTCCATGGCGCTGACGGAAATGCAGAAAAATAAACAGGTTGTGCTGCATATGGCCGGATTGGCAAATATGGAGGTGCTAAATAAAATAAAATTAATTTTAGAAACCAAGCCCGGCAACGCCCAGGTGTATTTATCAATCGGCTCCGGCCCTGCAGCTAAAAAAATAAAAACCCAGACTTTAATTGAAATTTCTAATGATTTAATTGGCCAGCTACGCCAGGTGCCGGAAATTTTAATGGTGGATGTGGAATAAATTTATATGTCGGGGCCGGGCTTGGCCGCCCGCTATGATATCTGTATCGGGCGGCTGAAGCCAGCCCCTACACTTGTTTGCTTATAATTTTATGAATTTACCGGTTCGAAAACCAAACCGTTTACCCAATTACGATTATTCATCCATTGGCTATTATTACGTTACGCTTTGCGCCAAAAACCGAAAACATTATTTTGGCAAAATTGAAAATTCACAGTTAATTTTAAATTCAGTTGGTAGATTGCTTGAAAATGTCTGGAGCGATATGCCAAAAATCTTTTCGGGAATAGAAATGGATGAATTTGTGGTAATGCCAAACCATTTTCATGGAATTATAATTTTCAAAGACAAACCTTTTTACACCCAAGCCAAAAAACCAGTTACTCTTTCGCAAATACTTGGCGCATTCAAATCAAAAACAAATGTCTTAACCAAAAAGACTATTTTGCCCCAACAAAAGGCTGTTGAGCTTTGGCAAAAGACTTTCTACGATCGGGTGATTCGAAACGATAGTGAATTGTTAAAGATCAGAGAATACATCCGAAATAATCCAACAAAGTGGGAATTGGATGAATATTTTAAGCAGCCATCTGTAGGGGCAGGGCTTGCCCGCCCGCTCAAATGACGGTCGGCCAAAGCTGCCCCCTACAATTTCACGCAAAATTTTGAAAAAAATAAAAAAACAACCAGACGATTTCTCGTTGGTGTTTTAGAAATTGGCGCGGGGTTCCTTTCGGTCCCCCGCAGCGCAGCAATTCTTTTATTCATTACGATTGAACAAGTTCCGATCATCCTTGTGCAATCGTAACCACTTCCTTACCTCTTCATCTTGCTTCGAATTCGCCCTTAAGCTGGAAACAACAATGACGAGTAACAAAGAAGCTGCAACAATAGCTAACATGGCCACAAGCAGTCCGGCTGCGCCAAGCAGCCAAACTACAAAACTGAACATAGTTCCTCCTATTGTGCGGTTTTCAGTCCGCCAGAATGTGTTACCACACTCTGTGATCTTTCTTTATTCCGAGCCATTCCAGACTTGTTAGAAAAAGGGCCCAAAGCCCCAAGATGACTAATACTGGAATGGCTATCATCACCCCTCCAAGGTGCAGCCCACTCTTATGCATATGCATATTTTGCCTCCAATGCAATGATAATGAATTTCAATAATTACTGCAAACCCTCTTTTATTTAAGCCAAGTTTTATTTCTCACAAAACAAAAAACCAGCGGATACACATCGCCGGTGTTTTGCCGCCCAATCCTTTGGGCTTACTACACTTTTCCCTCCGTAGAAAATTGGTTTCTGGCCACTCACCACTTCAACGGCGGCAGGGGTTTTGGTTTCCTGATCCGTTCCCTTAAATAGGGAACAAAGATCAATGCATCAATCACTGCCAACAAGAGAGTGACCACTTGCCACCTCTCCATAAACACCTCCATGTTAAGGTTGCCTTGCGGGCGACCTATTTTTCTCATCATACGTTAGAATGTCATTTCCAGCAATCCCATTTTTGCACAGCCCGGCTTTTGTGGATAAATCTATTTGCCAAGAAATTTGCCTTCTGTTATAATTTTTTCAGTTCTTCAGACGCAGGATATTAGCGAATTTTAGTCTTCGACCTTTGTGGAGAAGCTAAAATTTTGTTCTCGACAAGCTCGAACAATATCCAGTACCCGGCTACCAACCGGGGAGTTTGAAACAAATAGTAATAAATCCGAGCTGTTCTAGAGGCAGTGAGGATGAAAAGGTCGCCAGCAATGGCGACATTCTGGGACGGAAACGTCCTGTAAAAACAGGGCCCCAGGATTTGGTTATCGAAATAATCGATAATTGAATCTTGGGGTTTTGTTTTTTGTCATTCCGAGCCCGAGTGTAACGAGGGAGAGGAATCCCTTAACTTTAAACAATGCAAGATCGACAGTATTTTGTGTACATAATGGCAAGCGCAAGTGGAACATTATATACCGGAGTTGCAAATAATTTATACAAAAGGGTTTGGCAACATAAGAATGATCTAATTGAAGGATTCACGAAAAAATATCAGTGCCACAAATTAGTCCACTTTGAGGAAACCGGGGATGTTGAATCAGCAATTACCAGAGAAAAACAAATAAAAGGCTGGAGCAGAAGGAAAAAGGAAGCTCTGATAAAATCTAAAAATCCTCACTGGAAGGATTTGAGTGATGATTGGAAATAAGTTCAACTTTAACATTTAAGGGATTCCTCGCGCTCTATGGCAAGCGCTCGGAATGACACGTGAAGGTTTATGGACAATCAACAGCGTCTACAAAATATCCGCCACACACTTGCCCATCTCTTGGCCGCTGCGGTAAGGCAGCTCTATCCCGGAGCAAAAAACGCCATTGGCCCGGCTATTGAGGAAGGTTTTTATCAGGATTTTGATTTACCGCAACCAATAGCGGACAAAGATTTGCCTAAGATAGAAAAAAAGATGCGGCAGCTGCTTTTGAAATGGAATGGATTTGAAAGAAAAGAAGTAACGCCGGCAGAAGCTAAAAAAGAATTTGCCTGGAATGAATACAAATCTGAACTAGTAGATGAATTTGCCAAAGAAGGTAAGACTTTAACTTTTTATATTTCTGGCGGGTTTGTAGATTTGTGCAAAGGCGGCCACGTAGGTGCGCC
>JAHFJK010000068.1 GCA_023245915.1 Candidatus Doudnabacteria bacterium
TAGGCTTGAATAAACTGTTTGGGCGCGGCAGGGGAGTCCTTGGACCATTTGCACTCAATGGTAAAGAGTTTGCCATTTGTCTCTTTAACAATATCAATCTCCTGCCCGGTATGGGTCCGCCAAAAATAATAATTGTCATAAGTCTGCTCTATGCCGGTTTTTTTCAGCAGTTCCATAAAAATAAAATTTTCCCACAGGGCGCCGATGTCGTTCCTCAAATGTAAAGGATTAAACTGGGATATAATAGCGTTGCGCACCCCGTTATCCAAAAAATAGTACTTTGGCTTTTTGGAAATTTCATTCCGCAAATTCCTAGAAAAACCCCGAAGCTTTTTGATAATGAACATCTTTTCCAAAAGATCCAGGTATTTTGCGGCTGTTTTGGCGTCTGTTTTAGCCGTCCGGGCAACCTCGTTTATGGAAACTTCATTGCCAACCTGAAAGGCCAGGCATTTGGCAATATCCAACAGAGTGTCCGGCGAACGCACTGCTTCCAGAGCAAGGGCGTCCTTAAACAAATATGACGCCGCCAGTTCGGCCAGGATTTTTCTTTTTTTCTCAAAATCAGGCTCGTTCAAAACTTCGGGGTAGGAGCCGTAAATAAGAAAATCTTCAAGCGAAGTTTTAAGCTCAAATGAGCTCTCGTCCATTTCCCCCTGCGACAGGGGCAAAAGAGTCAATGTGAAATGCCGTCCGGTCAAAGGTTCACCAATCTTGTTTGAGAGGTCCAGAGAGGATGAGCCGGTCAGAATAATATTCTTTTCCGGAAAAGCGTCTATCATCATCTTTACGCCAAGCCCGATAGAAGGAATAAATTGAGCCTCGTCAATGGCAATAACGTCAAATGGTCGGGCAAAATCCAAAATCTCTTTTCGCCTTTCAGACTGAATTATTTTTCGCAAATCAATATCGTCGCCGGTTGACAAATAAACTCTTTGACCCGATTGAGTAGGGATATATTCATTAAGCAAAGTGCTCTTACCAACTCGTCTGGGTCCATAAATCACCAATAGCCTTTTTGGCTCAATAAAGTTTAAAATGTTTTGTTTTCTTTTAAATTTCATATAATATATGGTATCATAATACCTCAAATTTTGTCAAATTTATGGTATCATAATCAATAAAAACTTAAAAGAACCAATTTTGCTTTTAAATACAAAGGATATCAGCTCATAAAAACTTCGGTTTTTGGTATATTTTGCCAATAATCCTTAAAAACCTCTACAATAGGGTTTCAGCTTAAATTTTCAAATCGTAACCTAAATCTCGCTTATAATATCAAAACCTTTAAAACTTCCGGTTATAGCCAAACCAAGCAATTTACCTTCGCAAATTTTTTGTTCCCTGATTTTTTTTGCTGTTTCATTCATGGTCGCTCCGCTACCCACGGCATCATCTATCAGCAAAATATTGCCAAAACGCCTTTTTTCCTCGGGAAAAATAGTTGCTGAAGCGTTTTCCACCCTGTCTTCCAGTTTCCCCAAAGATTTCTGCGGCACGGCAATCGGGGTTTTTATCTTAACCAATTTAAGAGCAGGTTGTGCGAGATGCAAATACTTTTGGAGCTCTTTCATAAACTGGACCTCCCGCTTGACTGTGGGAGGAATAAACCCTACTGCCTCAATATTGAATTTAGATATAATTAATTTAATCTCCTGGGCAATTTCAGCAACCAGTTGTTTTATTAATTGTTTATTCTGGCTTTGCTTGGCATAAAGCAGCATCTGGCCGAGGCGAGTTTTGCCAAACCTTTCAATGCTGTAAAAATCCAAATAAAATAAACTGTCCAAAAAAATTTCTTTAAAAGTGCTTTTAAGTTTAGGTAGTCCGTCAATGAATCCTTTATGTTTATAACGGTTGAATTTGGCCAGTGTTGCCACGTATTGCTCCGCAGTTTTGGCAATGTCCAAACGATTTTTTTCGCACCAATAAATAAAGCCTGCCATGCCTTCCAGTTTTTGTCCGGATGGCGTAATCAAAAGATAATTTTTTTTAATGATCCGTTCGCTCTCCGGCTTTACAGCCCGGGTATCGGACGGGACTTGTGCATGCTTTATATGATAAAAAACCTGAGGAGGCCTGCCGACTTTGGCAATTTTTCCCGCTAGCAAAAGTTTTGCCAAATGTTTAAAAAGTGCCTGCCGGCTAATTTCAAAATATTCCGTCAAATCTTTCGCTGGAACAGGACCTCTGTTTTTCAAATATTCAATAATTCGTTTGGCAGTATTAGTAACCATACTTGATTTTATCATAGTTGACAGTTGATTGTCAACTGTCAACTATGTAATCGCTCACTGTCATTGCGATAATGCTTATTTTTGCGCTCGCAAAGGCAGTGAGCATTTACTCAACTATGATAATAATACTGAAAATTAGCTTTAATTAAAAGAGGCGTTTGGTATATTTTGCCAATAATCCTTAAAAATCTTGGCATAAGGTTTTGAGAGTTTGGAATCGATGATGTAGATGTCGCGGAGTTCGGGGGTGTAAAAAAACTTAATTATGCTGTGAAAATTGTAAAGCGCCCGGGGGAGGGAGTAGTCTTCAAAGGGGTTGGCAAGATTTTGTGAAAGAGCTTCCTGGTAGGGGTGCGTGAACTGGTCAAACGGCAGACGGCAGATAATCAAAGTCTTAACAGCCAGATTATTTACCGGATCTGTTGCATTTTGGCTGGTGAGGGATTTTAGAACGAATTTGTCGGTAGCCAACAAAAGGCTATTTGGATTAATACTGAAATTCCTGAAAATTTTATTACTTCCCCCGCTGCTGTTTTGCGCTAACAGCCAAGCATATTTTTTTATAGTCTGATAATTTTGCTCGTAAAACTCCCTAACTTGCAAAGGACTGCCAAACAAAACCGCGGCAGGCAAAGCAGACGAGGCTTCGATTATTTTTATTATGTCCACGGCATTAAAAGGTTTGTCTAAGCAGTAATAATTGACTGCGGAAATTAACCCCCCCTTTGCCCCCCCTTTTTCAAAAGGGGGGGAGGAAAAACCGGAAAACAAATCCCGTTGTTGCGATGTTGTATTTACATTCTCAATTTTAAACTCTTCCAAACCCAAACGCTTTAAAAAGAATTGGGGCAAAATGTTGTCATCCAGTGAATCTACAAAACTTATTTGAGCAAAGAGCCGCAAAATGTTTTTGACAATCGGCGCAATGTCCAAAGGCATGCTCACAAACGCGCAGGATTTAGCCGAAAGTTCTATCCATTTAACCCGGTTCTCCTCCGCCTGAAAAAAATTTTCCAAAGCATTTATGAATTTGCCAATTTTTTCATCAGCCATGTTTATATTTAAGTCCCGCAACTTGGAAATGTAATTTTCTGCCGCAGATTTAACTTTTAAATATTTCACATCATTTTCACTTTCAGCAGTAATTTTGACATACAAAAAGCTGGGCGGGTCGGTTTGGTACAACGCGCTGACCAGACCAAAAAACAAATCCGAAGCTGTCAGCGCTTGACCCGCAAGCTTTCTTAAATCTTCAGCAATATCTAAACCGGGATCGAAATAATTTTTTAAAATATAGCTTACATACCCCCAGGAAGTTTTTGCGCCGATGTTATTAGTTATTGCATTTTCAAATTCATTTAGCCCACAAATTATAACCTGATGGTTTTTGTAAATGTGGTTTTCAGAAAGATAAAAAAATGTAGGCAAATCACAAACTAAATGCTTATTTTTAGTATTTTCTTTTATTTCACCCCCGGAGATAATGTTTTTAAACTGCCCGCCAAAAAAAGACAAATTTAAATCCAAAACCGTTTTGGTTTGCCAATTTAAAGCCTGCCAAACCAAAACTTTCAGCAAAAATTTTATTTCGTCTTCGGTTTTATTTGCTTTGTCCAAAAATTCTGTAAACTTCTTTTGGACAAATTGCCATTCCGGCAAAAAAACAGCTTCGGCCAGACCCTGACGGAACAAACCCAAAGCCGTCCTGGCTTTGGGCACTACTAATAAAATTTTTTGCTTACGGGCTTGAGCCAAAGTCTGAACATAATCTTCATCAAGGGCAAAATTATAAACTTTTTCAGATTGGATTTTTAAATTTTTATTTGTTTGGGATGAGGGCTTGGCAGCTGTTTTGCTAGCGCTGTTAACAAAATTTAATGGCTCAAATTGGGCGGTTAAAAAATCTTGCCACAACAAATTTGAACCTGATATTAAGTTTAAAACCTGCTCTTTAAGCATCTTTGGAAAACCATTATAAACCTGAAGGAGTTTTTCCAAAAGTTGCAAACAGGCTTTGGCGTCAGCCAAAGCGCGGTGGGCTTCTTTGTGGGAAATTTTAAAAGTATGCATCAAGTTTTCCAGGTTGTAACTGTGGTGCGTGGGCAAAATCCACTGCACTAAATCTAGCGTGTCCACAACTTCACCCGAAAATTTTATGCCAAAGCCTTCCAAAAATTTAATGTCAAAAATTACATTGTGCCCGACAATCACAACATCCTTTAATTTTTCCTGAATAATCTGCTGATATTCTGCGAACTTAGGAGCTGCATCTAGTTCTTCTTGGGTTATACCGGTCAGCCCAAAAATCTGCGGGGAAACCGGATTGTTCGGCTTAAAAACCTGTGTCCATTCTTCCAAAATTTGAAATTTGAAATTTGAAATTTGAAATTTAACAAACCCCACTTCTAAAATCTCATCCTTTAAAGGATCAAACCCCGAGGTTTCAATGTCTAGGCTACAATACGCCCGCCCGCCTTTTCTTTCTTGATTAACTTGCTGGTCTTTTATACTCATACTTTGTAATGTAAAGTTTGTTTAAAATTTCGCCAAAAGATGGGCGCATACTTTTTTTATCCGATGATCCCATAAGCCTAATTCTACACTTTCTATTACAAATTTAAAACCGCCCATTTTCAGGGCGGCTTTCAGGCAATGACAGTGAGGGGTTATGTGGATTATTCTTCCTCCCCGGCTTCAGCTTCCGCCTGCTTAGTCGGCGCAACTATTTCTCCTGCTTTCACCTTCTCCCTGACAAGCTTGTCGGTATCTTTAAAGACTTTAGCGTTGTCCTTCAAAAACTGCTTGGCTGCTTCTTTACCCACGCCTAATTTAACCTCGCCAAAACTATAAGTATTCCCGCTCTTGTCTATTGCTCCGACCAAAACGCCGGTATCCAGCAAATCGCCTGCCGCTGATATGCCTTCGTTGTACATAATATCAAACTCGGCCACTTTAAAAGGCGGCGCGACTTTGTTTTTTACAATTTTTGCCTTAACCCGGTTGCCAATAATTTTGTCGCCGTTTTTTATTTGCGCGTTTCTGCGTACCTCAATTCTCACGCTGGCGTAAAACTTGAGCGCGTTGCCGCCGGTGGTGGTTTCCGGATTACCAAACACCACCCCAATTTTCATGCGGATTTGGTTAATAAAAATGACTGTGGTGGAAGTTTTGCTGATTATGGCCGTAAGCTTGCGCAGCGCCTGGGACATTAACCGCGCGTGCAGACCCATGTGACTGTCGCCCATTTCGCCTTCAATTTCATTGCGCGGGGTTAGGGCCGCGACCGAATCTATAACAATTAAATCTATGCCGTTGCTCCTGACTAAAGTTTCTACAATATCCAGCGCCTGCTCGCCATTGTCCGGTTGGGAAATTAACAAATCTTCAAGTTTTACGCCAATGCGCTTTGCATATTCCGGGTCAAGGGCGTGTTCAGCGTCTATAAAAGCCGCCAGGCCCCCGCGCTTTTGCACTTCGGCAATCATATGCAAAGTCAAAGTGGTTTTGCCTGAAGACTCCGGCCCGTAAATTTCAATCACCCGGCCTTTGGGAATGCCCCCCACGCCCAAAGCTAAATCCAGCGAAATTGAGCCTGTGGGAACGGCCTCGACATTTAAAGCTTTAGTGTCGGAAAGCTTCATAATGCTGCCGTCGCCAAACTTCTCTTTTATTTGGTCCAGCGCGGATTCAATAGCCTTCCATTTACCGGAATCCGTTTGTGTTTTTGTTGGTAATTTGCTCATATAATTTTTGCCTTGTAACCGATAGTTATCGGCTAACTTTGGAATGAAAGCGTACAGCCCCTACAGGGTATATTCAAACCGCTGGTTAATAATTTGATAAACTTTTCCCGCGCTTTCAGAAATAATACTAATGGTTGTCGTCTCAAGATT
>JAHFJK010000019.1 GCA_023245915.1 Candidatus Doudnabacteria bacterium
CTCTGTTCTGACATTTGATGCGGCTACGGCCGAAACCGGATACAACAGAGCCTACGCGTGGACCGAAAGGATTATCACTGATCAAGTACCTATAGTGGACAATAAACCAGCCTTCTACAGGGTGAATGGCTGGCACAGCACAAGCCCACGATTCGTGTTGCAACGTGTCGTTTTTGGAGACCGCTCGGGTGGGCGCCGCCGCCTAGGTAGTAGCGTCGCTTAAGGAATGAAGGATTTACTGTAGCGCTTTATGGGAGTAGCTGTTCAACATGTCTCCAAATGCAAAAAGGGAGAAGCAGATAAACGCGACGATTAAGAAGATATTGGAAGTTTTTCTGCTCCCATTCCTTGCAGCGCTCCTTGCCCCACTTCTCCTTGAGCAATTTCCGGCGATCCGAGACCGCCTTCCCACCACGTCTCGGCTACTTGTTATTTCCTTCTCAACTGCCGCACTCCTAGTCGCAATGATTCACAAGGGGGCGCGGTCATACATCAGAGCGGCGTTCATTGCCCTCAAGAATTTGAAGCGCATCGAATCATTCGTAAATTGTGGAGAACAGATTCAATTTGTTGTTGCGCAATGCGACAAGCTTAATGTCCCACAATGGCGCGGACATCCGCAACATCTAACTCATTTTAGGCCACAGCGATATAAAGACTACGGCCAAGTATTATTTGGGAGTGGATAAAGAGGCTTTGCGCAAGGCGCATAATCAATTCTTGAAATACGACTAACCCGCCTTAATGCTATAATAAATCGCTATTTTGCCTGCAAATAAAGGTTTATATTGTCTACTAATTTTGTATAAATTAGTAGACAATTAGTAGACAATATGATATACTGGGGTTACTACAAATCTGGGAGAGATTAGTAGAAAATTGGTAATTAGTTTTTATGATAAAACCCCCTGCTTGGCAAAATTATTTTAACGCTGAATTATTCCAAAAAGCAGTAAACTCTCAAGAATTAAGAGAGCTTATTAAGCGTGCTGAAAAAGATTATGTTTATTGGGATAAATTTAAGTATTATCCTATGCCCAAAGGTTTGAAGCCAGAAGAGGCTTGGGCGTTTTTAAAATTTACTAGATTGAGCAATAAAGAATTTACGCCGGTAAAAGCCATAGATGGCAAGCCCTTTGGTTTTACTATTACCAAGACCATGTTCGAGCGGCTTAGTAAAATAGATGCCAATACTACGGGCTTTTTAAGTTCAAATTTTGACCCACCAACTCAAACCGAGAGAAACCAACTCATTATTAGCGGTCTTACAGAAGAAGCCATTGCTTCCAGTCAAATTGAAGGCGCAAATACTTCAAGAAAAGTAGCTAAGGAAATGTTGTTGTCTAAAAGAAAAGCCCGCACCAGAGACGAGCAGATGATTATAAACAATTACCAAGTAATGCAAAGGTTGCAGGAGTGGAAAGATTTAGATTTAAGTGCGGAAATGCTTTTGGAAATTCAAAAGAATATAACAACTAATACTTTGGAAAATGAAGAAGACTCTGGCAGATTTAGGACCGATGAGGATGGTATTGGTGTTTATAACAGGGTTACCGGCGAAGCGGTGTTTATGCCGCCTTCTGCAGAAATGGTAAAAAATGAACTTAAAAGGCTTATAAATTTTGCCAACAGTGATAAAGGTGACGAAGACTTTATCCATCCAGTCATTAAGGCCAGCATTTTGCATTTTTGGGTAGCATACTTACACCCTTTTGTGGACGGGAATGGCCGCACCTCAAGAGCAATTTTTTATTGGTATTTATTGCGGAAAAATTATTGGATGTTTCAATACCTGTCTGTGTCCAGAGTTATTAAGACCTCCAAAATCCAGTATGACGACTCTTTTTTGCATACAGAGTATGATGAAAATGACTTAACCTACTTTTTGTCTTACAAGCTCAAAGCGATTGTTCAGTCCATTAATGACTTAATAGCTCACTATCAGCAAAAGCACGAAAAAGAGAAAATTATTGAAAAAATAGTTATTAAGTTAGGTCAGTTTAATGAGCGGCAGGTAGCTTTGCTACAGCACTTAAATAAACAAAAAGACAGTAGAGTTGATTTAGTTACCCATCAATCAAAGTATAGAATTTCTTACGAAACAGCCAGAACGGATTTACAGGCACTGGTAGATAAGAACTTACTAAGCGTAGTTAAAGTAAGAAATAAGTATATTTACATTCCTAATACTGCTGCAATTTCTAAGCTACTTTCTAAGGCGTAAGTAAGATTATTTAGCGAACATTAAAAATTATTAATACAGTAGTTGCAAGTTAGGCAAACTTTGCAATAGTGACCCTTGTAAGGGCTCAGAAACACCTCCTTTCTAAGGAATAAAATATGTACCCTTCAATTTTTTCGAAGATTGATGTTGGTGCACATTCCGTGGTCGTTCCCGCCCTTTCTTCTGAAAGAGCGGGACACATACTCTAAAGACTTGATGTAAACGGTTTTGTATAAAGGTAATTCTACTCCGACGTAATAGTCGGAGCCTCAACGCCAAAAATGTTGGGGGTCACTATTTAGCCGTTAAAGGTTAAATGAAATTGCAATAAGAAGCTTCATTTTTGGTAAAAAGAAAGTGAGGCTTTTCCATTGCGCGATTATCTGCGCGATACTTGCGCGATTATTAAAAATCCGTTATAATACATTTATGTTTAATCCCCAATATAAAATCACCGGTAAAATCCTCAATTTGTTGACTTTCATTGCTGAAGCCAGGTCGGTAATTAGCCGTGCCAAATTGTTACCCAAACACGAGTTAAGGTTGCGAAGACAGGCTTTAATTCGTATGACGCATAGCTCTACGGCTATTGAAGGTAACATGCTCAACATTAGCCAAGTTGAAGATTTGTTGGCGAATAAAAAAATTGATGCCCCATCACGGGATATTTTTGAAGTTCAAAATTATTTAAAGGCTTTAAAGTATATTGAGCAGGTGGTTGAAAAGAAGCAGCAAATAACAGAAAAGGTTATTTTAAAAATCCACCAGTTGGTAACGGCAAAAACCTTGCCGGAAGAACAGTCCGGACATTACCGCTTGGGCCCGAATTTTGTAGTGCGCCGCCACTTTGGGCAGCCGCTGGAAGTTGTATATACCGGACCTGCCGTAGAAAAAGTAGCGGGCTTGATGAAAAACTTTGTAGAGTGGATTCAGCAAAGTGCGGAAAAAGAAATTCATCCTATTCTTGTTGCCGGCCTTGTCCACCAGGAGTTTGTCGCCATTCACCCGTTTACGGACGGTAACGGCAGAACAGCCAGGGCTTTGGCGACTTTGATTCTCTACCAAAGAGGCTATGATTTCAAGCGGCTTTTTGCTTTGGAAGATTATTATAATCAAGACAGGCCAAAGTATTATGCCGCTATTAACCTTGGCAAGAATTACGAAGAGAGGATAACGGCCGATTTTACTCCATGGCTGGAATATTTTGTTAAAGGTTTTAGGCAGGAAATTGATGATGTAAAAGAAAAAGTCACTTCCTTGTCTTTCAGGAAGGTAAATGAAAAAATCGCCTCAAAGGCGATTTTTTGTTTGACCAAAATAAAAAATTATCCTAGTATTTAAATATGGAAAATTTTTCCGATTCAAATTTAATAAAAAAACATTTTAGAGGGGACGAAAAAGCATTTGCAGCTCTAATTAGCAGGCATTTGGGTTTAGTTTATAAAATTTCTCTATATTATTTGCGGAATCGGGCAGACGCCGAAGACGCGACGCAGGAAATTTTTGTCAAAGTCTGGAAAAATTTAAAAAGCTTTGACCAAAAACGGAAATTTAGCACTTGGCTTTCGGAAATTGCCAAAAATACCTGTCTGGATATTTTGAAACAAAAGCGGGTCATCCCTTTTTCCGCCTTTGAAAACGAGGATGGCAACAACTACATAATCGACGATATTAAATCACAGTCGCTAATGCCCGCGGACTTTGCCGAGCAATCACTTTCAGCAAAATGGGTTGGATCCATTTTAGATAAACTTTCTCCCATCTATCAAAAAGTTATTAAGATGTATTATTTTGAAGGCTTGAACTTTAGGGAAATATCGAAAAATTTGGGCGAGCCGCTGCACACGGTAAAAAGCAGGCACCGCAGGGCAATCATAAAGTTAAAAGGTTTTTTAAAAAACTGAAAAAAAATTGCTTCGGAGCTAAAGCTCCTCGCAATGCCTGTTAAAGGGATAGGATAGTAGCGCACCAAATATGCGCTTTTTTTCGTATTTAAGGTATGCAAGCGAATAAAGACATTCAACCTCCAAAAGGACTTTTGGATAAAATTTTATTCAGAATTAAAGAGGAAGCCCAGGCCGCAAGCTTCCGTGAATGGTTTATGGCGACGGCTGTGTTATTTGTCGGCATACTTGCCGCGGCCTGGCCGGTTTGGCTGGAATTTGCGGCTGATTTTTCTCAGTCTGGTTTTGGGGAATACGCGAGGCTAATTTTTTCCGATTTTGGTTCCGTGGTTGCCAACTGGAAAGATTTTGGTTTAAATCTGCTTGAGTCTTTGCCGGTGATGAGTTTTGTTATTTTCCTTTCGGTGATTTTTGGAATTTTACTTTTATCCAAGTTTTTAATCAAATACAGCGAGGGCTTTTCCTTTTTTAAAGAAAATTCAAAAAATTAATTAAATCATTATATGGGTTTTAGGGAAATTTTTTTGTCAAAAAAATTTAAATGGCTGCTGGCCGGCGTATTTGGCTTAATTGTTTTGCTGCTGGTTTTCCAGCTCGGGGTTTTTGTGGGTTTTCGCAAAGCCAATTTTACTTTCCGCTGGGGTGACAACTATCACAAAACTTTTGGCGGTCCCAGAGGCGGATTTTTACGTGATTTTTCCGGAAGAGATTTTACCAACAGCCACGGCACAGCCGGCAGCGTGGCAAAAATTGATAATCAAGATTTAATCATTAAAGGCAAAGATGGGGTGGAAAAAATTGTCAGCGTAACTGACTCGACTTCCATACAAAAAGGCCGTAGCACCATTAAACTTTCTGACATTAAAGTCGACGATAAAGTAGTTGTAATAGGCTCACCCAAAGAAGACGGATCTATTGAAGCAAAAATTATCAGGGTTTTTGATGTCAGGCCTCCACAGCTGCCTTTTAATTTTCCGCTATTGCCCAGATTATAAATTCAATGCAAAAATTTTTATTTTACGTGAAAGATCACAAAATTATTGCGGCAATTGGCGCAATAATTTTAGTTGGGGGAGGATATTTTTGGCACAGCAAGTCCCACAGCAATACCACTAAAGCCCAATACATAACCCAAGCGGCGGAAAAAACCACCATCTCTGTTGCTGTTCCAGCTTCCGGCCAGGTGTCGGCGGAAAGCCAAATTGATTTAAAACCCGGCAGCGCCGGGGCTTTGGTACAGGTTAGCGCAAAAGCCGGTGATGAGGTTAAATCCGGCCAAGTGATTGCTGTGGTAGATCAGAGCAGTAACAACGTGGTGCAGGCGCAGGCGCGGGCAACTTTAATGAAAGCGCAGGCTGACTATGACAAGCTCATTGCCGGTTTAACAGGCAGCGACTTAACGGCCGTTCAAAAAACCGTCAACGACGCCCAAACTCTTTTAGATAAAGCCGCGACCGATCTTAACAAAGCCCAGCGCGATTATAATACTGCTGTCTCCGAACAACAGCAGGCAGTGGAAAGAGCGAATACTAAACTGCTTAATTCCGGTCTGGAGGCCCTGCCTAACAACTCACTGAATACCATGACGGCAACTGTTAGCGGAACATACACCGGGTCAAAAGAAGATTCATACATCATTTCATTTTATGAGACAGGCAACGGCACATATTATCAGGTTTCAGGTCTTTCCGGGCATTCAAATCATTTTGAAATGGGATTAAATTTACCCGTGGGCAATGGTCTATACGTTAATTTTACCTCCAGTGGGACCTTTTATGAACACGCGACCTTTTATACTATTGACGTGCCTAACAAAACTTCCAGTGATTATCAAACCAATTTAAATGCTTATAACGATGTACTGCTTGAGCAAAAAAAAGCTTTGCAAAGCGCCCAGGATCAAATTGATTCTTCTAATGTTGCCTTAAAAAATGCGCAGGATAATTTAAAAAATGCGCAAATTGCTTTTGACGCGAAAATTGCTCCTCCCAAAACTGCCGATGTCACCACGGCCAAAGCAGCAATACTCTCTGCCCAGGCGCAGCTGGAATCGACCCAAAATAATTACAATAATAATATTTTAAAATCTCCCTTTGACGGAATTGTGGCTGCCATTAACAACAAAAAGGCAGATCAGGTAACCAGCGCCACGGTGGTGGCCACAGTCATTACCAAAAAACAGTTGGCCACAGTGTCTTTAAATGAAGTTGATGCCGCAAAGGTTACAGTCGGACAAAAAGCAACCCTTACTTTTGATGCTTTAGAGGATTTGTCACTCACCGGCCAGGCGGTGGAAATTGGTACTTTAGGGGCTGTTACTCAGGGTGTGGTAAGTTATGTGGTCAAAATTGGTTTTGACACCCAGGACCAAAGAGTAAAACCAGGCATGAGCGTGAGCGCTAACATTATTACCCAAGTTAAAACTGATGTTTTAGCCGTGCCCAGCTCAGCAGTAAAAACGAACAGCGGTGGTAAATATGTTCAGATGCTGGACGCGTTAGACCAGCCGCAAAATAAAAATGTGGAGGTTGGAATTTCAAATGATTCAATGACCGAAATTACTTCCGGCCTTAATTTGGGTGATGAAGTTGTGACTCAAACTATTACATCCCCCACACAGTCGACTAACCGCAATACTACCACTGGGATTCCGGGTTTGGGCGGAAATGTCAGGCTAAATGGCGGATTTGGCGGCGGCGGAGTTGGAGGCAATCGGACCTTTAATAATAATGCAAGGTAGTTTTTTTATGAACAGCGCAGACTTATTTTATGAAAGCTACAAAGCTTTGGCGACCAATAAAGTCCGCACGACTTTAACCATGCTGGGAATTATTATTGGAATTGGTTCGGTTATTTCCATGGTTGGCATTGGTCAGGGCGCGCAGGGAAATATCCAGGCAAATATCCAATCAATCGGTTCTAACCTTATTACTCTTTCCTCCGGCGCACAAAGAGGCCCGGGTACTTTTGTCAGCAGCGGAGCTGGTAGTGCGCAAACTTTAACCAATGAAGATGTAAAAGCTCTACGGGATAATCTTTCTAACATTAAAGCAATAGACCCGGAACTTTCGCGGCGTTTTCAAATTACGGCCAAAGGCACCAACACCAATACTCAAGTCGTAGGCACTGACAGTGGTTATTTAACTGTTAGAAATTTAAGTATGGACAGTGGCGCCTTTTTTTCAGATTCACAAAATGAAAGTGCAGCTAAGGTTGCGGTGTTAGGCCCGAGCGTGCGCGATGATTTGTTTGGCGAAGGTTCACAGCCAATTGGCCAAAGCATTCGGATAAATAACACGCAATTTAAAATCATTGGCATTACAAAAGCCAAGGGAGGCAGCGGGTTTTTAAACCAGGACGACATGGTTTTTATTCCAATTTCCACAGCCCAGAGATTTTTGGTGGGACTGAATGCTTCAGGCAAGCCGTATGTCAGCACCATTGCAATATCTGCCGAAAATTCGGATGCTATGACCAGCGTGCAAAATCAGGTAACAGAAATTATGATGAGCAGGCATAACATTAGTGACTTAGCCAGCGCGGATTTTACTGTCCAAAACCAGTCAGATTTAATTAGCGCGGCATCCAGCGTTACAAAAACTTTAACTATTTTACTTGCTTCCATTGCCGGAATATCTTTATTGGTCGGCGGAATAGGCATTATGAACATGATGCTGACTACCGTAACTGAACGCACCCGCGAGATTGGTTTGCGTAAAGCCATGGGCGCGACCCGCAGCGACATTAATTTTCAGTTTTTAACAGAAGCCATACTTTTAACTTTTGTAGGTGGAATAGTGGGTATTATGTTTGGCTGGATGACATCCCTGGTTACTGAAAGATTTGGAATTACCAGTCAAATTTCCCTTTCATCGATAATTTTGGCTTTTGGGGTTTCTGCCGCCATAGGTGTGATTTTTGGATATTATCCTGCCCACCGCGCGTCGAAATTGGACCCGATTGAAGCATTAGGCTATGAATGAAAGAACAATTTACTATTATTAACAATTCACAATTAACAAATAATTATGACAAAAAAACATATGATCGCCGCGGTAGTAGGGGCAATTGTTCTTGGTGGAATAGGATTTTTTGGGGGGATGAAATATGGACAAGCCAGGGCATTAAATCCTAAAACTTTATCTGCGCTGTCGCAAGACCAGCGCCAGCAGTTGTTTGCCGGTTTTAGGAACGGCAACGGGGGAGCGGGCGGTTTTGCCGGACGCGGGGGAGCGGGTGGACGCGGCGCTAACGGCGGGGGTTTTATTGCCGGAGAAATATTAAGTAAAGATGAAAAAAGCCTAACTGTAAAAATGCCTGACGGCAGTTCTAAAATTGTTTTTGTGGGTTCATCGACAACCGTAGAAAAACCGGCAACCTCGACTTTTGCGGATTTGTTAACCGGCCAGCAAGTAGTGGTTATGGGCCAAAATAACTCCGACGGCTCGGTCACGGCGCAAAACATTCAGGTTAGACAAATGCTGCAAAAATAGAATTATTTTTTTAAGTTGGGGGTATTGCCATAAACTAATTTTGAAATTTGGGCTATAGTTGCTTTCAAATCTTCAAAATTTTGGCCTTCAGTCATGACGCATAATTTATAAGGATTGTCTAAAGCATAAATTATGCCACAGTCGTGAAGCTGCCGTTTTTCAACCTTACCATTGTTGATTAAGCTGTACTCCCCAAATTTATGGGCAACGGTCATGTTGGCAGGCACGCCGGCAACTAGTCCGTCTTTGTAAGTCGTCTGGCTTAACAGGTTTAAAGCTTTTTCCGATTCTTCACGGTTTAAATAAGTGGCGTTATATAAAATTCTGAAAAAGAAAGCATAATCTTTTACTGTAATAAAGTCTTCTTCCGCGTCTGAACTGGGCAAGGAGATTCTTAAATCAGAAAAAATTTCTTTAAAAAAATTTTTGTCAGCTGCATCAAACAACAATTGTGTAGCGTTGTTGTCTGAATATTTAATCATAAATTCCAAAAGCTCTTCAACGGTATATGGTTGTTTTAGCTTGATGCTTTGAGCGGGCCTTATTGATTCGCCGTCATCCTGATCGAGGCTATCAGTTTTGGTGAGTGGGTTTTTTAAGATCTCGGGTCTTTGTTCAGCAGTTTTTAAGTAAGCAATTAAAAGCGGGACTTTAAACAGGCTGGCTGGAGTGTATTTTTGGTCTTCGTTAATGGCCATCCAGTGGCCATTGTTTAAATTTTTATAATAGACCGAAGCCCGGTTAATTTTATGTTCAGCAATTTGGGTGTTAATGAAATTTTGCACTTGCGATTCTAGGGATTTAATTTCCGAAAGGTCTGTTGACTCCGGCGTGTTATAACCTAAAAGCGGATGAATGAATTTGTATTGCGAGTTGTTCTCCCTAATCGGACTAATTTGGCCTAACTCTGCATTGGCTTTTTTGGCCTGCTGGAATTTGCCTATAAAATAACCGCAAAATCCGCCAACCAAAAGAAATATAAAAGAGTAGGCCAACAATTTGTAGGGTGGATTGAATTTCATAGAATCTAACTAAAATATACCATAAGCTAAAGTTTTATCTCATGGTTTTTTACTAAGCTATTAAAATTTTTTGCTAACCGAGCCAATTTTCTTTATACTTAAGCCATGGCTATAGTTTTATCAATCTTAACTTTTTTCTCCACTTTTTTTGGGGGACTGTTTGCTTTAAAGCATAAAGACCGACTTCATTTAATTATGGGCTTTGCCGCGGGAGTGTTGTTGGGTGTGGTAAGTTTTGATATTTTGCCGGAAATTTTTGTAATTATTAAAGAGCACGACTTTAGTATTACCGGTCCAACCGTAGCTTTAGTCATAGGCTTTCTTTTGTTCCATATTTTGGAAAAAACCATAAGTCTTCACCATGCTCATGAAGATGAATACGCGCAGCACAGACACCCTCATATTGGTGTAGCGAGCGCGTTGGCTTTAATTGGCCATAGTTTTATGGACGGAGTGGGGATTGGTTTAGGTTTTCAGGTTAATCCCACAGTCGGCATCTTGGTTGCGATTGCGGTAATATCCCATGATTTTACCGACGGAATGAACACCATTACCTTAATGTTGAATCACAATAATACTGAACCTAAGGCCAAAATGTTTTTGGTCTTTGATGCCCTAGCTCCCATTGCAGGAGCCGCGTCAACATTATTTTTTAGCATTTCGCCACAGTTTCTAGTTTTATATTTAGGTTTTTTTGCCGGTTTTTTATTGTATATTGGCGCCAGCGATATTTTGCCTGAAGCCCACAGCCACCACAGCTCCTGGCTGACCATTCTTTTGACAGTTTTGGGCGTGGGTTTGATATTTGTGATTACCCGAATTATTTAAACCAGCGCTGACCCACCTGCACTTCCTGTGTCATCCCGGCCGAGTGCATCCGAGAGCCGGGATCCAGTATTTAAGCCAAGTTCTGGATCCTGGATAATCTTTCGGATGCACTCAAGATTCCCGGGATGACATCGAAGTTCGTGAAATCTTCTTCATATAAGCCAAGTAATACTTCCAGAAGTGCAGGTGGGTCAGGAAACCAGCGGCGGCCTTGATCTTTGAAGTGTTTTAGTGTATAATAGTCCTATCATCTTTAAGTTTAAGTGTGATCGTAGGCATCTTTATAAGAGCGCTCAAGAGCAACATTTAAAGTTATTTAAATAATTTAGTTAAGAGTGTAAGGTGAGCTCTTAGAGAGAAAGCCTATAATAAATGGCTAAGAAACTTTTCGTCGGTGGTATCCCTTGGGCAACCACTTCAGACGACCTGCAGACCCTGTTTTCTGCTCACGGTACCGTAAGCTCGGCAACCGTAATTTCAGATAAAATGACAGGCAGAAGCAGAGGATTTGGCTTCGTGGAATTTGCTAACGACGCCGAAGCAGACGCAGCTGCCGCTGCATTAAACAATACTGACTACAACGGCAGAACTTTGGTAGTCAAAGAAGCGCGCCCTTTGGAAGACAGACCAAAGCGTGACTTCGGTGGCAGTCGCGGTGGGTTTGGCGGCGGACGTGGCGGCGGTTATGACCGCAACTCCGGAGGCGGTGGCTACGGCAGGCGCGATAATTACTAAAATCATTTTGATTTTTGCTCCCCTTTTCCGCCGGCTGGCGAAGGGGGAGCTTTTTTACCCGCCTAAATTTTGCGCTACACATTAAAAAAATGTTATCATAATGAAGATAAAGAAAAGTTGAGATTGTTTAAATATTTAAGCGCAAAATTTAGGCGGGTAAATGCATCATAAACACAAATATGACATCATCGTTATTTTGGCTGTAGTCGGTTTTGGCATTAGTTTGTATTTGGCCATTACCCACTATTTGGGGTTGTCCGTGCCCTGCGACCTTACTCACGGTTGTGAAGTAGTTTTAAACAGCCGATACGCTACTTTGTTTGGCCTGCCGCTTTCAGTTTGGGGCTCGGCTTATTTTGTTTCCGTAATTATTAGCGCGCTGTTGGCTAACCATTACCAGGTATGGAGAAAAATCCTGACTATTATTTTAAGCTTTGGCGCTTTGAGTGCTTTGATATTATTGTCCATCCAATTTTTTGTGCTAAAAAAAGTTTGCCAGTATTGTCTAGCCGTTGACCTGACAAATATCCTGCTGTTTATTTTTGACATCAATATTGAACGCAAAGATTTTCATTAGATTCCAGGACTTACGACTAAACCTAAAGATTGAAAAAATCAACCCGGCAGGGCGAAAATGAAACCTAAATACAAATTTGTTATTTTAACTATCCTCTTCAGCTTAATTGCATTTTTTTTGCTGTGGTTAACAAAAAACAGCAATATCGCAGTCTTAAACCCTAAAGGACTAATTGCCGCTTCAGAACGTCGGGTAATTGTTACGTCACTTTTGTTAATGTTGCTTGCTGTCGTGCCCGCGCTCACAATGCTTTTTCTTTTCGCCTACCGTTTTCGCGCGAGCAATCCCAAAAATAATTATAACCCTAATTATAGCCTTGACTCCCGAATGCAAATTTTATGGTGGGGGTTGCCCATAGCCGTCATTTTGGTTCTGGCGGTTTTAACTTTTAAAAGCGTGCATCAACTGGATCCGTTTAAAGCTTTAAACAGTCCGAACAGACCTTTGACAATTCAAGTGGTGGCCTTGAACTGGAAGTGGCTGTTTATTTACCCGGAGCAGAATATTGCCACAGTTAACTTTATTCAAATCCCGCAAAAAACCCCAATTCACTTTGAGCTTACGGCAGACGCGCCCATGAACTTGTTTTGGGTTCCTCAATTGGGCGGCCAAATGTCCGCTATGCAGGGTATGTCCACGCAATTAAATTTGATGGCTAATGAGGCGGGAGAATACAACGGCTCGGCTTCAGAAATAAACGGCAAAGGGCTTGCCGGAATGAGGTTTGTGGTTAAGGCGGCATCGCAGGAAGATTTTAATTCATGGGCGCAATCTGTAAAAAATTCCTCAAAACCGCTTAGCCTGGAGACGTACAGTAAATTAGCTGAACCGAGTGAAAATAATCCAAAGGCTTTATATTCATCGGTAGAGAGTGATTTATTCAAGAGTGTGATGATGAAATACATGTCCGGAGAACCGGAGAAATCAGAGTAATCGGAAAATCAGAGTTCCGGTTTTTCCGATCAATCCGATTTTTCTGATACTCACGTCAGCTAAGTTAACGCCTGCTAATATCTATACGTATCAATTAATATCTTATAACAATCTTGTCTATATTTTTTGGCAATCTAAGCTTATCCGCCCTTCCCCACGAATGGTTTACCATTGGCGGGACTGTTTCTATGATTTTAATGGGACTGGGGGTGGCTGCATTTTTGACCTACACCAAGCGGTGGAAGTGGCTTTGGACGGAGTGGCTGACTGCTTGCGATCCAAAAAAAATCGGCATAATGTACATTCTTGTGGCCTCAGTAATGTTATTCCGCGGCGCACTGGACGCGGCAATGATTTGGCTGCAGCAGTCGCTTTCCGTGGGGGCTTCTCATGGATATTTAGATGCCGGACATTTTCAGCAGATTTTTACGGCTCACGGCGACATTATGGTTTTTTTTGTTACCATGGGTTTTTTATTCGGTTTGATAAATTTAATTGTGCCTTTGCAAATTGGCGCGCGCGATTTAGCCTTTCCCTTTCTAAATTCGCTCGGTTTTTGGCTGTATTTAGCCGGCGCAATCTTGATTAATTTATTTTTTGTTTTTGGCGGCGAGTTTGCGGCCACTGGCTGGCTATCGCTGCCGCCGCTTTCAGAACTTGCCTATAGCCCGGGAGTAGGGGTTGACTATTGGGTGTGGAGTCTTCAGGTTTCCGGCATTGGCACTTTAATAGGGGGAATTAATTTTATTGTCACCATTTTAAAGATGCGCGCTCCAGGCATGACTTTGCTTAAAATGCCTATGTTTACCTGGACTTCGCTGATCAGCATGATATTGGTGGTTTGTGTTTTTCCCATCCTGACTGTAACCATTACTCTTTTATGGCTAGATCGCTACTTTGGAATGCATTTTTTTACTTCCAGTTTTGGCGGCAACCCTATGATGTACGTGAATTTAATTTGGATGTGGGGCCACCCTGAAGTTTACATTCTAATTCTGCCGGCTTTTGGAATTTATTCAGAGGTAGTGGCAACTTTTTCGCAAAAAAAACTTTTTGGATACGTTTCCATGGTTATTGCGGCATTACTGGTCGCCGGCCTTGCCGTTTTAGTCTGGCTGCATCATTTTTTTACTATGGGAGCCGGGGCAGACGTTAACGCTTTTTTTGGAATTACAACTATGTTCATCGCTATCCCAACTGGTGTTCAAATTTATAATTGGCTGTCAACGATGTATCGGGGAAAAATTACATTTTCCCAGCCAATGCACTGGTTTTTGGGTTATGTGGCAACTTTCACCTTTGGCGGCATGGCAGGGGTTTTAATGGCCTCTCCCGCAGCTGACTACCAGCTTCACAACAGTTTATTTTTGGTGGCGCACTTTCACACCATGGTCATTGGTGGCGCGCTATTTGGTATTTTTGCCGGCATTACTTACTGGTTTCCAAAGGTTACCGGATTTAAATTAAACGAACGTTTAGGAAAGTTGGCTTTTTGGTTTTGGATTGTCGGATTTTTTGTCTCTTTCGTGCCGCTGTATATTTTAGGATTTATGGGCGCGACTCGCCGTCTGGATCATTACGATGCCTCGCTGGGCTGGCAGCCGCTGTTTATTACCGCCGGAGTTGGGCTAGTAATAATTAGCTTCGGAGTTGCTCTACAAGTTTGGCAAATAGTTATGAGCTTCATTAGTAGAAAGCAGAACTTGGATATTACGGGAGACCCTTGGAACGGACGAACACTGGAATGGTCAACTCCCTCGCCCCCGCCGGCATATAATTTTGCAATAATTCCGACTGTGACGGATAGGGATGCGTTTTGGGAAATGAAGCAACGGATAAACACGGATACAGAAACGGATAAACACGGATACACAGACATTCATATGCCAAAAAATACGGGCATGGGAATTTATCTGGCCGGTTTTGTCTTTATTTTTGGCTTTGCCATGGTCTGGCACATTGTTTGGCTGGCGATTGTAAGCCTAATTGGTTGTGTAGTTTGTATAATAATCAGATCACTCGATGATGAAGTTGAGTATACGCTTCCTGCTGCGGAAGTGGAAAAAATGGAGAAACTAAAAACAGGATATTTGTAGAAATTAATAGATATTAGGATATTAATTGCAAAAATATCTACCAATATCTACCAATATCATTTCTAGATATGCCAGAGATACATCACGATACAACTGAAAAAGTTAGCTTTGGCTTTTGGGTGTATTTGATGACCGACCTAATAATGTTTGCTGTGCTTTTTGCTGCTTTTGCCGTGCTGCGTGGAAATACTTTTGGCGGACCATCCGGAGCGCAGCTTTTCAGTCTGCCGTTTGCTTTGACCGAAACCTTGATTTTACTGACCAGCAGTTTTACCTGCGGGTTGGCGATGGTGTTTGCACATCGCAACGATAAAAATAAAGTAACCGCATTATTCACAATCACCTCTTTGCTTGGCACAGCCTTTTTAGCAATGGAATTTACAGAATTTCATAGATTAATTCTAGAAGGCAACGGCCCGCAAAGAAGCGCGTTTTTATCATCATTTTTTACTCTAGTTGGCACACACGGCCTGCATATTGCGGTAGGGCTTTTATGGATAATTGTTTTGATTGTAAAAATATGGAAAACCAATTTAACATCAGCCAACATTAGGAGGCTTACTTGCCTAAGTTTATTTTGGCATTTTTTGGATTTAGTCTGGATTTTTATTTTTACGATTGTTTATTTAATGGGGACAATATAAGCAACTCTGTCATTCCGGAATTTTTATATTGCTATTAAAAATATCCGGAATCCAGAACTTAGAATTTTCTTGGACAAGCCGCGTTTCTGGATCCCGCATAATTTGCCTAAGATGTTCCTCTGGAGCAAATTTGCGGGATGACAAAAGAAAATATGAACAACCAACCACAATCACCAAATCAGCCCAGAATTGAATTATACGTCGCCGGCTTCGCGCTTTCAGTTTTATTAACCATAGCCGCCTACACTTTGGTAGCCGGGCATTTTTTGGGTAATGGGAATTTGCTGGTGGCAATTTTATTACTGGCAATAATTCAGCTGTGGGTGCAATTAAAATTTTTCCTGCATTTAGGCGCAAACTCTTCCCAGCGCTGGAATTTGCTCGCCTTTATTTCCACCATTGGCATGGTTTTTATTATTGTTGTCGCTTCTTTATGGATAATGAACCA
>JAHFJK010000069.1 GCA_023245915.1 Candidatus Doudnabacteria bacterium
AACTTTTTGTTATGCTGGGACTGTTGCCGAATGTCATTTTGACTGCAATTCCAGGATTTCGGCATCTTGCCCCAAAAAATTTTTCCGCTTAGCCTACGGCTAAACATCAAAATTTATTTGCGCCAATCTGCCCGAAATCCTGGAATTTCGTCTGAAAAGCACATTCAGCAACAGTCCCATGCTATACTGACAATATCCGTTGAATAAGAAATAAATGCGTCAAAATAAAAATTATTGCTTTTTTTTAGCAGGGCTGACGGCAAGCATGCTGTTTTTGCCTGCCGCCTTTGGCTCTGCTGACGACAACTATCATCTCTCGCAGGAACAGCTGGCCGACTTGGTTCAGCCGGCGGTGGTGAGAATTGTGACTCACGTTACAGGCAAATATAGCCTACCGGCATTTGATATTGACCTTAAAACTTTTGAGGCAGTGGAAAAACCAAAAGATCGCCCATTTACCGACAAAGTTGATTCTTATTTGTTGGGCAGCGGTTTTGTTGTCAGGCCAGACGGGTATATTGTGACCAATTCGCACGTGGTTTCCAAGACAGAAATTGAAAACGAAATTTTAGGCAGGGTTTGGGCTGAAACGCTATTGAAAAAAATTTCAACTTTAAGTTTGTCTGAAGCTTATGAGGTAGAAAAAAGACTGGAGGACAAATTTCAAACTCAAAACCAGCAGGACCTAAATTTGATTGGTGGTTATATTTTGGGCCCCATGAAAGCTAAGAGCAAGTTTGAAGTTGTCAGCAAATGGACGGTACTTAAACCAACTGCGGCAGAAGACAGTTTAGCTAAACTGGTTGAATCCGGCTTTGATGCGCAGGTTTTAAGCCTTAATCCAGATTTTGCCAAGGATCAGCGCGATGTAGCGCTTATAAAAATTGATCAAAACAATCTGCCGACTCTGCCGCTGGCAGCGGCAGCAACTCTCTCTCCCGGCCAGAAAATTTTTATTTTTGGCTACCCTTCCACCGCTACTTTTAACGGCACAGATTTTTTGCAGCCCTCCTTCACTTCCGGGGTCATTAGCGCTGTAAAAAATTCTGACTTTGGAGATTTTAAAATTTATCAAACCGAAGCAAAAATTTCCACAGGTTCGAGCGGCGGGCCGTTAATAGACCAAACTGGATACGTGCAAGCTATAATAACTTTTGAAAGCAGCCAGTCTTTTGGCCAGGGTGATAATTTTGCTTTTGCCCTGCCGGTTGAGCTGGTCAGGCAAATGCTGCAAAAAAACAACATCAACAATCAAACCGGCAGTTTCTATGAGCCGCTTTTGCAGGCTTTTATTTCGCAAAACGACCGGCATTGTAAAACCGCGATAGGTCAGTTTGCGACAGCCAAAAAAGCCAATTCCAGTTTTATTTTTTTTGACAAAATTCAAAAGTATATAGATGCCTGTAAAAATAATATTTCTGAAGGCAGCTCTTTGGACTCCAAATGGGATAATTTTAAAAATGAGATTAAAACTTTGCCTGCGGTAGTCTGGTTGGGAATTTTAATAATAGCTTTACTTTTAGCCGTGTTTATAACAGTTTTAATCAGGCAGTCCAGCCGGCTGAAAAAAGAGGAAGCGGAAATTAAGTTGCTGGAAGCGGAATATGCCAAAGACCATTCGGATATTGTCCCCAGCCCCTCGGGCCGAGATAAAAATAATCAAAATCGTTTATGACGAATATTGTCATCCTTGGAGCCGGCTACGGAGGGATTTTAACGGCTTTAGGCTTGTCCAAAAAATTTGGCAGGTCTAAGGAGTTTTTAATTACGCTTATAGACCGGCATGATTACCAGCTGTTTGCTTCTAATTTATACGAAGTCGCCAGCGCTGAAGAGGAAATGACGACATTATCACAGTTAAAACACAGCATCGCCCTGCCTTTGGAAGCGATTTTTACAGGCAGAAATGTAAACTTGGTTAAAGCCGAAGTTTTGCAAATTAATCCTGTTAGTAATAGTGTTTTTACAGGTTCAAAAAAATATTATTACGATTATTTAGTTGTGGCAGTTGGTTCTACCAGTGATTATTTTAATATTCCCGGCGCGGAAAAATTTTCTCTGCCGCTTAAAAGCTTAAACGACGCTTTTTTTGTTCGCAATAAAATTGAGTTTGCCGTCCAAATGCACAGGCTGGACGCTAACAAAAAAAATATCCGTATAGTTGTAGCCGGAGGCGGTTTTACCGGCGTGGAGTTTGCGGGTGAGCTCAAGGGTTTTTTGGATATTTTAGCCTGGAAAAACCGCTATCCCAGAGAAAAAATAGAAGTAACTATTATTGAGGCTTCATCCGCGCTGATTGCCGGATTCTCCGCGCGTTTGAGCAGGGATGTTTTGGACAGGTTAAAGGCTTTGGGAGTTCGGGTGCAGTTTTCCAGCATGACCGCAAAAGTTGATGAACATTTTGTTGAGCTCGCCTCGGGTGAAAAAATGGAATACGATGTTTTAGTTTGGACTGCCGGAGTCAAAGCTCTAAGTTTGCCTTTTACTAAACAAATGGAAACTGATAAAAAGGGCCGGCTGGTGACCAATGAATTTTTGCAGCTCAATACATACAACAATATTTTTGCTTTAGGCGACGGGGCGTGTGTGGCCAACTATGACGGTAAGCCAGCCCCGCCTTCAGCTCAGGACGCCATTGCCCAGGCGGAATATTTAGTTAACACCCTGCCCTATATTATTCGTAATAAAAGACCGCCTGCCTATAGCGGCAAAAAGCACGGCTATATTATTAGCATTGGCGGCAAATGGGCAATTTTAGATTACAACGGTTTTTATTTTACCGGCCTGCCGGCTTACCTTGTCAGGCAACTGGCTAACTTGAATTATTTTAGGAAAGTTGTGGGCTTATGGAAGGCCATTAAGCTCACGGTTTTTGATATGGAGATTTATAGCAGGAATGATTAGATCGCAGACCTGCCTGCCTGCCGGCAGGCAGGTGCACAGATGAAAATCAGATGACACGGATTGCGTTAATTTTGTTTTTAATATAAAATATAAACATGCAAATAGATTTCACGATTCAAATTTTTAAAGAAAGCCGCATGTTCGTTGCTTATGCCAGGGAGCTGGATGTTTCTTCTTGCGGCTATAGCAAACAAAAAGCCTTAAAAAATTTGAAAGAAGCGGTAAGGTTGTTTTTGGAAGAAGCGGAAAAAAAAGGATCTTTGGAAGAAATTTTAGAGGAAGCCGGTTATACAAAAAAGCGGGCAAGGCTGGAAGCCCCAAAATTTGTCGCTCTGCAAAAAGCTACCCTGCCCTTGCCTCAAATCTATGCCTAAAATTGTCCCGCTTCATTGGCGCAAGCTTTTGAAAATTTTTTTGAATGCGGGATTTAAAGTTTTTCGGGAAGAAGGCGATCATTTAATTTTAGTCAAGCAAGGTGTGCTTCGGCCGGTTGTCATACCAAAATATTCAGAAGTTCCCGTATTTATCATAAAAAATAATATCAGGACAAGTGGTTTGAGTAGAGAAGATTATTTTAATTTTATGCAGTGAGCCAATTGAGCATGCATTTCAAACGCAAAACTCCAAGAAGAAAACTGGGATGTTATTTATGCAAACCATGGCGGCGCATGGGCAATGGCAAAGATAAGCTAAGGCATAGCGAGAGAAAACAAATGTTGCGTGGTTATGATGTATCCGGAGTGAATTTAGTGGCGGTTTGATATTGGCGGATAATGTACTTAATTTCCTCAGAACATTTATTTATGCGAATCTTTAATTATAATGGCCGTTTGAACAGACTACAATATAATTTGCTTGCCATAATTATTACTTTTATTTTAGCCGTGGTTAATTCTTACAGGCAATACGACATTGAAGCATATATTGGCATAGCAATTTTTGTTGAATTGGTTTTGATATTTTTATATTCTTTTTTAGCAGTAAAAAGGTTTCATGATTTAGGGAAACCAGGCTGGTATTTTTGGTTACTTTTCATACCCCTTGTAAATTTTTATTGGGGAGTTTTGCTTATTGCAAGAAGGGGTACTATTGGTTCAAACGAGTACGGACTAGATCCCCTAGAAAAAAAACTATAAAACCCCGGACTATTCCGAGGTTTTTTTTCTGACATAGGATTTTTTTGCCTTTGGCGGATTTTCCTTCCAGTTTTTATAGGCTTCATCCAATTGGGCTTGTGATTCCGGCTTCAGGTTCATTACAAATGTGCAATCGGGAAAACGCGTGCAGGCAAAGAAGGGTTTGCCCCGGCCGCGGGATTTTTTTTCTACAATGTCACCAATCAGCTTTGCTGATTGCCCCTCGACTCCTTCGGCTGAAGCCGAAGGAGTCGAGGGGCGGGTTTCGTCGACAGGGGTTCGACTTCGCTCACCCTCTCGCTCCGCTCGACAGTTAGGACATTTGTAGCCGGTCTTGTTCCAAATTTTGCTAATGCCTTTGCATTTGGGGTAATCACTGCATCCCAAAAAAAACCCAAAGCGGCCGCGGCGGACATTCATAGGCTTGCCGCAAGTCGGGCAGCGTTCGTCCTTGGTTTTTTCTTCCAGTTCTTTTATTTTTGCCGCTTCTTCCGGCATGGGTAGCGTAACTTTACTGCCTTCTTCCGGACAGGCTAAAAATTTTCCGTTGCGGCCGTATTTTATTAGCATGGGTTTGCCGCAATGAGGACAATCAGTTTGCGAAATTTCTATCTGTTTTTCCACACTTTTTTCTTTTTCAATCAGGTGTTGTTTAAACGGACCGTAAAATTCCTGCATGACTTCCACCCATTTAATTTTGCCTTCGGCAATCAGGTCCAGCTCTCCTTCTATGTGGGAGGTAAAATTAATGTCCACAATTTCCGGAAAATTTTCCACCAGCATGTCATTAACCAAAAAACCTTCTTCGGAAGGACGGTACTTTTTGTCCAGTTTTTCCACGTAACCTCTGTCCTGGATCGTGGACAAAGTCGGCGCGTAGGTAGAAGGCCGACCCACGCCGTGCGCTTCCAAGGCTTTAATTAAAGTGGCATCAGAATATCTGGCAGGGGGTTCGGTAAAGTGCTGCAGCGGATTTAGTTCGTGCAGCTTTAATTTTTCATCGGCTGCTAATTCCGGCAGCACACCTTCAATTTCATCTTCCGCTTTTTCGTCCTGGCCTTCGGTATAAGCGCGAATAAAGCCGTCGAATTTAATAGTTTGCCCGTTGGCACGGAATTGGAAGTTGGAAGTTGGAGATTGGAAGTTGGATGCCAAAATATCCACCGCAGTCTGTTCCAAAACTGCCTGGGCCATTTGGCAGGCAATGGTGCGTTTCCAAATTAAGTCGTAAATTTTTTGCTGGCCTTTATCTAAATATTTTCCAACATCAGTGGGTTTGCGGGTAACATCAGTCGGTCTAATGGCTTCGTGCGCTTCCTGCGCGCCTTTGGATTTATTGGTATAAAAACGCGGCTGGCTAAGCGCATATTGTTCTCCAAATTCCCCTCGGACAACATCGCGAATTGCCGAAAGTGCTGATTGCGCCAAATTTAAACTGTCTGTCCTCATGTAAGTAATTAAGCCTTGGTGCCCCTCGTCTCCCAAAGCCACGCCTTCATAAAGCTGCTGCGCAATAACCATGGTCTGTTTGGCTGACATGCCGAACTTGCGCGCGGCTTCCTGCTGTAAAGTCGAAGTGGTAAAAGGCGGAGAGGGATTTCGCTTGACTTCTTTTTGAGCAATATCCGTAACTTTATATTCCGCGCCTTCCAAATCAGCCACAATCTTTTTCGCGTCAGACTCTTTTGTAATGTCCATTTTGCCAACAGACTTGTCGCCAACCTTGACCAGTTTAGCCACAAAAATTTTGGCATCGTCCTTTTTTGATAGTTTGGCTTCTATGGACCAGTATTCTTCCTGTTTAAAATTTTGGATTTCGCGCTCACGCTCAACTACTAATCTGACCGCAACTGATTGTACTCTTCCCGCAGACAACCCATATCTTATCTTCCGCCATAAAAATGGCGACAGTTCGTAGCCCACCAATCTATCCAGCACGCGTCTGGCTTGCTGGGCATCTACCAAATTCAAATCTATATCGCGGGGGTTTTTCAGGGCCTCGTCTATGGCTGACTTGGTTATCTCATGAAAAACAATGCGTTTTATGCGTTTATCTTCCTTGCCTTTGGAAATCTGCGCT
>JAHFJK010000070.1 GCA_023245915.1 Candidatus Doudnabacteria bacterium
TTAAAGCCGTCAGTCTGGCCGAACTTGCTCATTATATTGGTGATTAATATTTTTTTGGCAGATGATTTGTTGATTGCTTCGGCAACTCCTTTAACCAATAAATTGAGAATGGTACTGGTAAACAAATCTCCCGGGCCAAATATAATCGCATCGGCCGATTTGACGGCGGCCAAAGCTTTGGGATTGGCCGGACCATTTGGCTTTAATTTCAAAGATTTGATATTTGAAATTTGTAATTTGATATTTTGCTGATCTATATTATGCTCGCCCACAAGCGTTTTACCATTTTCCAAAACCGCCAAAAGCAGCGTGGGCTTAAGTGTAACCGGCAAAACCGTTCCCCGCACATTTAGCATTTTAGCAGAAAGGTTAATAGCTTCGTCTATGCTTCCTGTAACTTTTTCCAAGGCGGCGATGATAATGTTGCCCACAGTGTGGCCTGCAAGAGAACCGGTTGGAAAACGAAAATTAAACAACTGCTGAAATTCCTTTTGAGTATAAGACAGGCCAACCAAACACTGGCGAATGTCGCCGGGAGGCATCACACCCAATTCTTTTCGTAAAATGCCTGTCGATCCCCCATCGTCAGCTGATGAGACAATTACCGTATTGTTTGACGGGTACTTACGAAGACCGCTTAGCAAAGTAAACGTGCCTGTCCCACCCCCAATTATCACAATATTTTTCATTATATAAATGAATTCTATAAATACTACGATACTATATAGTATGATAGTATTTATTTTTTAATTTGAAATTGTGCTTTCAATAAACTGTCTAACTCTTTGTACATCCCCGCTTTATTTTGTAGCTTTAACAACACCCTTCTCATTTCCTGCTTGTCTTTTTGAGAAGAGGACTTAATCCAATGCTCCAGCATTATCTGGGGCCAATAGTACATTGGGTATTTCTTTTTCATACCTGAAAGTTTAAACGGTTTTTCGTTATTTTCGCGGTTTTTTCTTTTTGATTTGGTCTTTTCGATAATTTTTCTATAACCATCACCTGACTGTCTAAGCCAGGCTTGCACGCGGGCTACCGTATTTGGGCTGACATGAATTTCTTTAAAAATATCCTGATAAGTGTAATTGTCCAAAAGAAGCTCTGCCACTCGCAAACGTTTAGCTATCATTTCTAATTCTTGCTTGCCTAAAAGGTCAGTAAGAAGTTCCGCAGCTTCGCTTTTACTGTTTGTCAAAGCAATAGCTTCGCACAGGTCAACAATTAGTCCCTCTGTGCTTTCCTTACTTAGTTTAGGAATTCTTGAAAATTTTGCCATTTTGCTAAAAATTTCGATACTATATAGTATGATAGTCTTTTAACATGCTTATTTTAATATCCCAAACTTTTTACCAACTTCGGCGAAAGCTTGGACTGTTCGATCCATTTGTTCCCTGTTGTGAGCCGCGGAAATTTGGACGCGGATTCTAGCTTTACCTTTTGGAACCACTGGATAGGTAAAACCCCTAACATAAATGCCTTTAGCAAAAAGTGCGCGGGCCATGTCTGCCGCCAGTTTTTCTTCAAACAACATTACGGGCGTAATCGCGTGCTTACCGTCGCCTCCTAAAGTAAAACCTAATTTTTCCATTTCGCCGCGAAAATAGCTAGTGTTTTCTTTTAATTGATTCAAACGTTTCGGAATATTCAATCCATCCGCCTTCGCTAAAGCTTCGGCGGACGATTCACTATTATTTTTATTAGAAGGTGAATCGAAATTTTGTAAAACATACAAAGCGGCAGACGCAATCATTGGCGGCAAAGCGTTGGAAAACAAAGTTGTTCTACTGCGCTGGTGCAAAACCTGGATTATTTCTTTTCTGCCTGTAGTAAAGCCCCCGCCAGCCCCGCCCAAAGCTTTTCCAAAAGTGGAGGTTAAAATATCCACCCTGCCCATTACTCCGGCCTGCTCAATACTGCCGCGGCCGGTTTTGCCCAAAACTCCGCTGGCGTGGGAGTCGTCTACCATAACCAATGCCCTGTATTTGTCAGCAAGATCGCAAATTTCTTTTAGTTTTGCCGTAATGCCATCCATACTAAACACCCCATCAGTAGCGATGAGCATTCTAGGCACTCTTTCATTAACTCCCCCTACCCCCTCTTTAGAAAAAGAGGGGGTGACTGCAGATGCAGTATCTCCTCCCCTTTGCTGAAGGGGAGGTTGGGAGGGGTTTATTTTCGCCGTAAATTCCTGCAACTTAGCTTCCAGGTCTGCCATATCGGAATTTTTAAATCTGAATCTTTCCGCTTTACACAAACGAACGCCGTCAATTATAGACGCATGATTTAATTCGTCAGAGAAAATTGCGTCGCCTTCTTTTAAAATCGTTTCAAACAGTCCGGTGTTAGCATCAAAGCAGGAAGTGTAAAGAATAGTGTCTTCTGTGCCAAAAAATTTACAAACTTGAGCCTCCAAATCTTTATGAATGGTAGATGTTCCGCAAATAAACCTAACAGAAGCCATGCCATAACCGTATTTTTGCACACCTTCGATGGCAGCCTGCGCCAATTCGTCTGTTGATGCCAGTCCGAGATAATTATTTCCACAGAAATTTAATAAACTTTTGACCCTATTTTTGTCAATTTTGTCATTTATGTCACTTTTGTCAATAACCCTTATTTCCGCCCCCTGCTTGCCCTCTATAACCCCCTCTTCTTTCCACGTCCCCGCATCTCGAATTTCTTTTAACTCACTTTCAAATTGTTGTTTATAATTTGTGTACATATTACCGTGTTTCCTTTTTTAATGATTTTGCGACTTTTTTGTGCCACTTGCTTTTATAAAATCCTTCCAAGACTTTTCCAGCAATTTTAATATTCTCCTGGATTTGGGGATCATTAGCGTGTTCGGGAGAAAAATCGTAATTTGGTTCGGCCTCTTTATAAGTTCCTGTATAAGGAATTTGCGACTCGACCATTTTTTTCTTCTTGCCAGTATTTCGCCAATCTTCAAAATCATAAATTGCTTGATCAGGATACCCGTGCATCAAACCACCAATAACTTCATACTTGGCTGGTATCTCACCCATTTGTTGCGCCTTTTTTACGCTCTTTACAAAACTTGGATACCATTTTTCAAAACCTTCCCAACCAAGTTTATGATCAAACTTTGGTACGCCAGAAATCTTTGTTGTCTTTGTCATTCTTTCCCAACCAACTAAATTATCAACTCCCAACATTAGAGTTAATCTTTTATCGGAAGCGGCAATAAAGGGCTTTCCACCTGTACGAAAATTTATTAGTTTATCATTTAAAAGTTCGTTTAATTTTGCTACCTCAGCTTCTAAACGTTTTGCGTCTTCCACTGATTTTAGATCCACAAAAAAATCACTGCTTGGTTTTAAGGCTGCCATAGTTAGAACAACGTTGGATTCAATAAGTCCGCTAGCCAAATCGGGTAAAATTTTATCAAAAACTTTTTCAACCTTATCTGCAACATCTTGACCACTTAAAATTTCGGGTATTTCTCTTTCCATAGTTAAATCCCGAAAATTGATTCCGTATCTTTTTCTGTATTCGACAGCCATAAATTAAAACTGTATTAAAAATTTAGGATGCTTTTGCATCATCTCTTCAAACCTCTCTTTAGTATACTCCGAAATAGGCAAGATTGTCCCGTTGCCGCGGTCTAATATAACATTAAATAATTTTTCCTGCACGCCGGTGGAAATGTCTTCCATAAGCCTGCGAGTAGTTTCCCAAGTCTTCCAAATTTGCCTGCCGGCAACCGCGTGCAGGCTAATGCCTTTCATTACCAGTTTGTTATAGTCTTCGTCCAAAACAAACTGGCCGTTTTTTAGGCCAAACAAAATTACATCCCCGCCCCTGCGCGCCGCGGCAATAGCGTTGTTGACCGATGAATTAAAACCCGCCATTTCAAATGTCACGTCAAACCCCACGCCTTTGGTAATTTTTTTCAGTTCATCGATGACTTCTTGGTCGTGCTCATAAGGAACTCCCCCCTGCCCCCTCTTTTGAAAAGAGGGGGAGCCTAGGTCCCCTCCCCTTTGCAAAAGGGGAGGTTGGAAGGGGTTATTCAAAGGAATTACGTAATCGATGCCCAGCTTCTTCGCCATATCCGCGGCAATGGGGTTTGGCTCAACTCCGATTATGGAAGATGCCCCCATACCTTTTGCCACAATGGTTAAAAACATGCCTATTGGACCGAGGCCAAAAATGGCAACAGATTTTCCCTTAAGATCCACTTTTGTCGCTGCATGCACTGCGTTGCCAAAAGGTTCCTGCATAGCAGCAACTTCCGGACGAATTTTGCTGGTGTCGGTTTTCCAAACTACCTGCGCCGGCACTTTTGCAAATTCCGCAAACCCGCCATCAACGGAAATTCCTAAAATCTTTTCGTTGGTGCAAACTTCTTTTTGTCCATGCAAGCATTGATAGCATTTATTGCACACCACGTGCGACTCGCACGCCACAAAATCCCCAACCCCTAGACCCTTTACCCTAGACCCTATTTTTACAATCTCGCCAAAAAATTCGTGGCCGATAATCCTGTATGCTTTCTTCCCTGTCATTGCGAGGAGTCCGCCTTTGGCGGACGACGAAGCAATCTTTTCCTTAGACGAGATTGCTTCGCTCTCGGTTGCACTCGGGCTCGCAATGACAGTATTTTTTGATTCTTCATCTATCGAATTCAATATCGCACCCCTAAACGCCGTTCGAGTCCAAATCCCCTTGTCACTTCCACACACCCCGGCATAATGCACTTTCATAATCACATAATTGGCATCATCAACGTTTTTTTTCTCATCCAAAACCGGCTCGGGAATATCCACCAACTCAAACCCGCGCGACGTTTCCCAGTCAAAATTTGACTTATTAAATACTAAAGCCTTCATATCAAAAAAATCAGTTTAATTTTAAAAAACTCTTGATATCATCCGGACGCAACAAAACCGCATCATCTGCCTGTTTAGTCAGGCCGAACGACTGGCCTTATCAAGCAAACTAAAACCGTCGCCAATCGGCAATGACAAAGTTTTTAGCTTGAAATAAAAATTATTTCCGTCAATGAATACAACTGCTTTTGGCATACTTAAAACAAAAACTGCCGTCCCGGGGCAAGCCCCGAGAAAGCAGTGAGATTAACTATTAATATATTAACAAAACCCTTGACTATTGTCAAACGGCTGATACTAAGGGCAAACCCGCGCGAGGATTCCCAGTCATATTTAGATTTATCGAATACGAGTGCTTTCATATTTACTTTTGCTTGCCCCGTAGCGAATAGAAGGTTCTGCTACCTGGGTCAAAAACTAAGGCTTTCATATTTTTAATCCTAAAAACTTATAAACTTTATTGTCCGCCAAAGATTTTACAACTAAATCTGCAATTGAAAAATCATTATGTTTAGAAATATTGTGCGGTATGGCAATAACTTTTGCCCCACTGGCTTTACCCGATTGCACCCCAGGCAAAGCGTCTTCAAATATTGCAGTTTGTCTTGGACTAACCTTAAACTTTCTCATAACTGCATTATAGATAGCCGGATCGGGTTTGCCGGGAAATCTCATATCTGCTGTAGAAAATTTGACTTCAAAATAATTATGCATGTTATGTTTGTCCATTACTCTTTCAATGGATTCAAATGATGCCCCACTAGCCAACGCGATTTTAACTTTATTCTTTTTTAATTCATCAATCAGCGCCATTACCCCCGGAAGCAATTGTGATCTTTCAGTATAAATTAACTTCCTAAAACTTTTGTAAACTTGTCTTGCATCTCTGATGGCAATCTTGTAGCCATACTTGGCATTTATAAACTTTGTCGAATCTCTAACATTAAGTCCGAGAATGCCTCTTTCAATGTCTTTTGTATATTTTATGCCCAGCTTATCCCAAATTTGAGGACCTGCTGCAGCCCAATGGACTTCACTATCCACTAATACGCCGTCCATATCAAAAATTGCGAGTTCA
>JAHFJK010000020.1 GCA_023245915.1 Candidatus Doudnabacteria bacterium
TATCCCGGCCATAATCCCAACCGGGCAGATTGTTAAAATGCTTAGCCAGCCGCGCCTTCAGCCCGCCCGGCGCGCGGCCAAACTGGGTTATCAGTCCGAGCAAAAAAACATCAAAGTCATTGCGACCCTGGTTCCGGTATCCTTCATAGCTCTTCTTAAGCAATTCATCTTCCGCTGTTTCCCATTTCTTGCCGATTTTGGGATATTTGCCGCGCAGTTGAATAATGCTGAACTTAGGATTTTGATTTTGGCCAGACATAAATCCTTCCAATCTTTTTATTTACCCGCCTGTAAATATTATCCTAATAGTTTAATAAATTCCCTGGCGGTGACCTATATTAATGACTATGATTAAAAGTTGATGCTTATATATCTCATATATAATCCTATAAGGCCAAAGATTTATAGAATATTGACCTTTATACTTGCCAAACAATTTTTTACCCAAAAAAGGATCGTTTTGCAAGGATACCAAAGCGACCTTAATTTTCCATTTGTAATCATCGGGAATCTTTTCCAAATATTTTTCTGCTTTTGGTTTTATTCTTACTGTGTAGGGCATAAGACTTATTTGCTTTTTCTGCCAAGACAAAACCGTCTTTGGCTAAAATTTCTTCCAAAGCTGCATATTTCGTGTATTCGCCCGATGCCAAATCCTGGTGCGTTTCGGCAATGTCTTTGTCCAGATCCGGAAAAATACTCAAAACTTCCAAAGTTTCCTGCAAACTCTCAAAATCTTCCGCGGACATAAGCACAGCCTTGGGCCTGCCTTTGTCGGTTAAAGTGTAACGTACGCCCGGTTTTTGGACTTGGTTGGCAATATCAAAAATCTTTTTTCGGGCTTCGGTTATGGACAGGGTGGTTTTTAAATTCATGGATTAAGCTTTATAAATTAAGTATATCGCGCGACGGGCTCGCGCACCTGCCATTCTACATTATCCACGCCGCTTAAGCGGTAGTCGGTGTGGGCGCGGGCTAAATTTAAAGCCCCTTCCTCTGTTTCCGCGTGCACGGAAACTATACCCAACAGAATTTTGTCCGGAACGGTGTCAAACCAAATTTGGATGCGAAAATTTCTGGTCAATATTTTATTTTCCATAAAATATAATTACTTATTATGTGTACATAATAGCGTACATCTTTAATTTGTGTCAAGCGGTTAATTGCAGTGTGCCTTTAATTTAAATTAACTCATGAGGATACTCTAAATTGTTAAAAAATTAAGGACTTTTGCCAATTGTGAACCACCAAAATTAAATTAATCGCAGGCTAGAGCAAATGTTTGTCTTTAAGACTGGCGAAGCCCCGGCTGGTGACAATAACATGATCTATCACCTCTATACCCAAGACTCGCCCGGCATGTCTTAAGCGTTGAGTGACCGCCAGATCTTCATCAGAGGGTTCTAAGCTGCCCGAAGGATGGTTGTGGGCGACAATAATGTGTGAGGCTAAATATTTTACGGCAGGCTCAAAAATTTCGCGGGGATGAATGAGACTGCCGTTTAGCGTACCCACCGAGACTACCTCCCTCTTAACCAGCTGATTTTGGGTATCCAAATAAAACACGACAAAGTTTTCTTTTTTGTGGTCGCGGATATCTTTTAATTCTTCCCAAACTTCCCGGGGTGATAAAATTAACGCCGCTTTTTTCCCCCTCAATAATCTCCTGCCTAATTCAAAACAAGCGACTATTTCGCAGGCTTTGGCAGACCCCAGGCCATGGATACTTTGCAATTCTTCCAAATCGGCCTTAGCCAATAGGCTGTCTTTAAATTGATGTAAAATTTTTTTAGATAACTCTAAAACTCCTGTGCCGGCTGGTCCGGTGCGCAATAAAATCGCCAATAATTCAGCATCGCTCAATTTTCCCGCTCCATACCTTTCCAATTTTTCCCTGGGTTGTTCAATTTTGTGCATATCCTTAATCGGCATTTTTATATGGTAAACAATCGTTCACCATTAGTCAACATCAAAAAATGGCCGGTATTGGCCATTTTCTAATTATTTATCCACAGCTTTTTCTATTCGCTGACTTCGTCCGAAGATGCGGAGGCGGCGTCGGTTTCCAGTTGCAGGTTTTGCCGGGCGATTTCATCGCTATAGCCGGTGCCGGCAGGAATTAATTTGCCGATAATCACGTTTTCCTTCAAACCCCTTAAAAAATCAGTCTTGCCGGTAACCGCCGCCTCAATTAACACGCGGGTGGTTTCCTGGAAAGATGCCGCGGCTAAAAACGAGTCGGTGTTTAAAGAAACTTTAGTAATGCCCATTAGCAGCTGCTCTGGGACAGCCGGACGTTTGCCCGAAGCTTTGAGCTGTTCGTTAACCAAATTCAGCTTGGATTTGTCCGCGATTTCCCCGACCGTCAAGGCGCTGTCGCCGGAATCGGCTATCCGTACCTTGGAAAACATTTGCTTAACAATCACCTCAATGTGCTTGTCGTGAATATTTTGGCCCTGGGAGACATAAATATCCTGAACTTCCTTGACAATATATTTTTGCGCTTCTTCCAGTCCTTTAAGCTCCATGATTTGGTTGGGATTTAAATTGCCTTCGGTTAACTGCTGGCCTTTGACAACCAAATCGCCATCGGCAATTAACAAAGACAGTGATGCAGGAATAATGTACTCCTTCACCTCGTCGCTTTCATGCAAAACAATAATTTTCCCTTTCTCCAGTCTTACCAATCCGCTGGATTTGGCTTTAACCGGCTTGCCCGAGGAATCTATGTAAAGGGTGTCGTTAGCATTAACTTTACTGCCGTCTTTAATCGCTGACTGCGCGCCGTCTAACTCGTAGACATCTTTAGCCGCGTCCTGACCCTGCACGCGCACGACATACTCTTTGTTATTAGGCTTGGCAATATACCCCTGCCCGTCAATTTCGGCAACATAAGCCATACCTTTAGGCTCCCGAGCTTCAAATAACTCTTCCACTCTGGGCAACCCCTGGGTAATGTCTTTAACAGAAGCTGAACCGCCGGTGTGGAAGGTCCTCATAGTCAGCTGGGTGCCTGGTTCGCCAATGGCTTGAGCGGCCACTATGCCTACTGCCGCGCCCAGCTGCACCATATCATTAAAGCCTAAATCGTAACCATAGCATAATTTGCAAATACCCCTGGACAATTTGCACTTCAAAACACTTCTACATTTCACTTCCGCAATGCCGGCATCGACAATTTCCCTGGCTTGCAAATCGTCAATCCCCTGATTTTTTTCCACAATGACTTTTCCGCGGTCGCCTTTTACGTCCTCTGCCGCCACTCTGCCAAACAGGCGGCGGTCAAACGGCTTGTTCATTTTTTGACTTTCCTCCAAAGAAATTACATCAAACTCCCGGGTACCGCAGTCCTGGCTATTGACTACAATATCCTGCGCTACGTCAACCAAACGTCTTGTTAAGTAACCGGCATCAGCCGTCCTTAAAGCCGTGTCTGACATACCTTTTCGGCTGCCGTGAGTGGAAATAAAATATTCCAAAACATTTAAGCCTTCTTTAAAGCTGCCCTTAACCGGCAGTTCAATGACATCTCCGGCTGGGTTGACAACTAAACCTTTCATGCCGGACATTTGGGTAATTTGGGAAAATGAACCTCTGGCGCCGCTGCTGACAAAATAGTTCACGCTGCCGAATTCAGAGACAGTTCCGGTAACGGACTTGGCGATTTTTTCGGAAATATCAGCCCAAATTTCTACCACTCTGTTATATCTTTCTTCTTCAGTCAACAGCCCTTCTCTAAATTGCTGGTAAGTATTTTCCACTTCATCGTCCGCGCCTCTTAACATTTCGTGTTTGCTTTGCGGCACCAGCAAATCATCCATGCCCCAGGACAGTCCGCTCTTTTTCATATAGTAAAAACCGGTGCGTTTGATTTCGTCAATCAGTTCAGCCGTCCTTTCGTTGCCCAGCAAGCGATGCGCTTCCCGAACCAGGCTCTGCAGCTTTTTCTTGTCAAAATTTTCATTCCTGAAACCTAACTCCTGAGGCACCACCTTGTTAAAAATTAAACGACCAACGCAAGTTTCAATTATTTCGCCACCTGCCCCGACCCTAGCGTCGGGGTTGTCTAATCTCACCTTTATCTTGGCCTGAATACCAACGTGTCCATTGTTGTATGCCAAAATTGCCTCACTCGGTGAGGAAAAAACTTTGCCCTCGCCCTTTGCCCCTTCGTGAATTCGGGTTATGTAATAACAGCCCACCACCACGTCTTTGTCCGGAGTCATAACCGGGTCGCCGGAAGCCGGCTTGAGCAAATTGTGGGCGGAAACCATAATTTCGCGGGCTTCTTTTTGGGCGGCTTCAGTCAAAGGCACGTGCACGGCCATTTGGTCGCCATCGAAGTCCGCGTTAAAAGCCGCGCAAACCATGGGGTGCAGCTGAATGGCCTTGCCTTCTATAAGCACGGGCTGAAAAGCCTGGAAACCCAGGCGGTGCAGGGTGGGCGCGCGGTTGAGCAAAACAAAATGGTCTTTGGTAACCTCTTCCAAAATATCATAAACTTCTTCCCTGCCCTGCTCAATTAAACGGTTGGCTGACCTGACGTTGTGGGCGAATTCTCTGCCAATAAGTTTGGATATTACAAAAGGCTTAAACAGCTCCAAAGCCATCATTTTTGGCAAGCCGCACTGATGCAATTTTAAATGCGGACCGACTACAATCACGCTCCGGCCGGAATAATCCACCCGTTTGCCCAGCAAGTTTTGGCGGAAACGCCCCTGCTTGCCTTTTAGCATATCAGCCAGCGAGCGGAGTTTGCGCTTCTGACCGGTGGAAGCCGTAACTTCCTTGCCATGGCGGATGCTGTTGTCAATTAAAGCGTCCACGGCTTCCTGCAGCATGCGCTTTTCGTTGCGGGTGATGACCTCGGGAGCTTTAATCTCCAATAATTTTTTTAAACGGTTGTTGCGATTAATCACCCGGCGGTACAAATCATTCAAATCCGAAGCCGCAAACCGGCCGCCGTCCAACTGCACCATGGGCCTTAAGTCCGGCGGGATTACCGGCAAAACTGAAATCAACATCCACTCCGGGCGCAGCCCGGAATTGATTAAAGACTTTACCAGTTTTAAACGCTTTAAAACTTTTCTTTGCGCCTGGCCTTCCAGCCCGGGCAACTGGGTTTGCAAGTCCCCCAATAATTGTTCCAAATTAATATCCGAGAGCAGGTTTTTCAAGCCTTCGGCACCAATGCTGGCGGAAAACACGGGCCCGTATTTCAAAGACAAATCGCGATAGGCAAGTTCGCTGATAATTTGCATTTTTTTAATAGATTTCAGCTCAGCTCTGGCCTGGTCGCGGATGCTTTCCAGGCCCTCTACTTCCTTGCCCCAGCCGTCTTTAAGGCGCGTGACTTCGGCATCTATTTCTGCTTCCAGGACATCTTTATCTTTGGCGCTTTTTTGCGACATTGAGCTCCGGGTTTTGGCAATCAGGGTTTCAAACTTGTCCTCAATCTCTTTTTTCTTGCTTTTAAATTCGCGCTCAATCTGCTCAAGGGTCTGCAGGCGAGCTTCTTCATCGACATTGTTGATAATATAGGCGGCAAAGTAAACAACTTTTTCCAACTCCTGCACGCCCAAATCTAAAACCAGGCCCAGGCGCGAAGGCACGCCGCGCAAAAACCAAATATGGGTTACCGGCACGGCTAATTTAATGTGCGCCATCCGCTCTCTGCGCACGCTGGATTTGGTAACTTCCACTCCGCACTTGTCGCAAACAATACCTTTGTAGCGGATTCTTTTGTATTTGCCGCAGTAACATTCCCAATCTTTAATTGGCCCAAAAATTTTCTCGTCAAAAAGCCCGTCCTTTTCCGGGCGCTGGGTGCGGTAGTTTATGGTTTCCGGCTTAGTCACTTCCCCGTGCGACCATTGCATAATGGTGTCGGGTGAAGCAAGTCTTAACCGTACGCCTTTGAAATCTTCGGTTTGGGTAAACATAGGTTAGAGGTTGGAAATTAGATAATTAGATGTTGGACTTATTAAAAAATTAAATAAACTTGATGTGTCATTCCGGAAAATTTATATTGCTGTTAAATTTATCCGGAATCTATTTTTTTAGATTCCCTCCGCCAGCTGGCGGATTCGCAGGAATGGAATAAAAGTTCTTTACAAAACCCTCTTTTTCTGATATTATTAGCTGTTCAAATAAGCTAAGGAGGTCCAAGATGAAATATTTTTATTGGGCTGAGGTTGAAACCTGGGATGGTGTAATCTTCCCTCCTGAACATTCAGGAGTTGTAGATGTAACAAGTCCGATCAAGGACGAGAAAGGACTGCAGCGTTTGCAATCGGCAATTGAAAAAAAGCTAACTAAACTGTTCGGACACCGAGGAAGCCGTCAAGGAGATCCGCCGATGCAAGCTGAAGTCAAACTTATTCGCAACTTTCGTCCTCTGCCCTGAGTCCACTGCCGCATTTCGTTCTCATCGCTGCCGATCGACATCCACGTCCGGTTCTGTCATCCCGCATCCTTGCGGGAGTTCGACAGAACCGGCTTTTCTTTTTTATATCCGATGATACGGTGATTACGCGGATAGTGCAGATCTGTGTCATCAGCGATATCTGCGTATCTGCGGTCCTATTTTTTCCTGTCTTTCTTCCTCACCTTCTTGACCTCATCTTCAAACAAAGAATGTTCTGCGGCAATTGGCATTACCGGCGGCATGTTGGGCACTACAATCTCCGGCTCTTCTGCCGCGGAACTTACAATACCGTCTTTTCCAAGCAGCTCCACATCCATGCACAGTGATTGAAGTTCTTTGACCAACACGCGGAAGCTTTCGGGGATGTTGGGTTTTTTTATGGCTTCGCCTTTAACTATCGCCTCATAAGTTTTACTTCTTCCGACTACATCATCGGATTTTATCGTAAGCATTTCCTGTAAAGTATGCGCCGCGCCGTAACCTTCCAAAGCCCAGACTTCCATTTCTCCAAAACGCTGGCCGCCAAACTGGGCTTTTCCGCCCAACGGCTGCTGGGTAATTAAAGAGTACGGGCCAGTGGAACGCGCGTGCATTTTGTCGTCAACAAGATGATGCAGTTTTAAAAAGTACATTACACCGACTGTTACTTTTTCATCAAAACGTTCGCCGGTCTTGCCGTCATACAAATAGACTTTGCCATCTTGGGGCACGCCGGCCTTTTCCAGTTCAGCTTTAATTTGGGTTTCGCTAATGCCGTCCAAAACCGGAGTGGCAATTTTATAGCCCAGTTTGTAAGCGGCCATGCCCAAATGGGTTTCCAAAATTTGCCCCAAATTCATGCGGGAGACTACGCCAAGCGGGTTTAGAATGATGTCAACCGGAGTGCCGTCTGACATAAAAGGCATGTCTTCTACCGGAATGACTTTGGAAATTACGCCCTTGTTGCCATGCCGGCCGGCCATTTTATCGCCCACCTGAATTTTGCGCAAAACCGCCACCGAAACCTGGATGGAACGCACGACTCCGGAAGGCAGTTTGTCTCCGGCATCGCGCGAGAATTCACGAATGTTAACCACTTTGCCGTACTCGCCATGGGGCAGGGTAAGTGACGTATCTTTAACATCACGCGATTTTTCACCAAAAATTACGCGCAAAAGTTTTTCTTCGGCCGTCAAATCCGTTTCGCCTTTGGGCGTAATTTTGCCGACCAAAATGTCACCGGCCTTAACCTGCGCGCCAATGCGAATAACTCCGGACTCGTCCAAATCTTTTAATTTTTCCTCTCCCACATTGGGAATATCGCGAGTGACCTGCTCCGGCCCTAATTTAGTGTCGCGCACATCAATTTTAAAATCATCTATATGAATGGAAGAGTAGGAATCTTTTTGAACCAGACGCTCGGAAAGCAAAATAGCGTCTTCGTAATTGCCGCCTTCCCAGGACATAAACGCCACCAGTACGTTTTGGCCCAGGGCCAGTTCCCCGCCTTCGGTGGAAGCGCCGTCAGCCAAAACTTGGCCTTTTTTAACCTTTTGGGTCTTTTGCACGCGGGCAATCTGGTTAATGGAAGTGGCGGAATTGGTGCGCAAAAATTTCAGCAGGGGATATTCTTTCTTTTTCCCCTTTTCCCCTGCCACAATAATTTTATCACCTGACACTGAAAGCACGTGGCCGTCTTCTTCAGCCAGGACTAGGGTACCGCTGTCGCGCGCGGCTTTGGCTTCCATACCTGTGCCCACCAAAGGCGCCTGGGGTTTAATGCAGGAAACAGCCTGTCTTTGCATGTTGCTGCCCATTAAAGCGCGGTTGGCGTCATCGTGCTCTAAAAACGGAATTAAAGAAGTGGTAACGGAAATAATCTGCTTGGGCGAAACATCCAGGCAGTCAATGTCGTCGGTGGAAGCAATAGAAGGCACGGTGTGGACTCTGACGCTGGCGCGGAGATCTACAAAATAATTCTTGGCATCTATATTGATGTTGCTTTGGCCAATTATTAACTGCTCTTCCTCGTAAGCATCTAAATAGACAATTTTATCTGTTACCCTGGGCTTGATCCTAATTTCCAAAAGCTGGTGGTTCTTAGCCATCTCTTTGGCTTTGCTGGAGGTAACAGCTTCTCCGGCGGCAATGATAATTTTTCCCTTTTCATCCTTAGCATCAAAAAGTAAAATTTCGCCGACAACGTCCTTACCGTCATTCCTGGCATGCTTTCTCACCACGCGATACGGCGTTTCAATAAAACCAAAATCATTGACCTTGGCATAGGTTGCCAAGTGGGCGACAAGACCGATGTTGGGGCCTTCCGGCGTAGTAATCGGGCACAGCCGGCCATAATGGCTGTGGTGCACATCGCGCACTTCAAAGCCCGCGCGCTCGCGGCTAAGTCCGCCCGGGCCCATGGCGGAAAGCCTGCGCTTGTGTTCCAATTCAGCCAGCGGATTGGTCTGGTCCATAAACTGGGAAAGTTGCGATGAAGAAAAAAATTCCTGCATGGTGGCCACAATCGGACGGACGTGAATAAGCTGGGCCGGCGTGACAGTTTCTAAATCCGCCAGACTCATGCGGTCTTTGGCAATCCTGGCCATTCTGGCAAGACCTACGCGGAAACGGGCCTGGATTAATTCGCCCACTGCCCTAACTCTGCGATTGGCCAAATGGTCTATGTCATCCTGCTGGCCCTGACTATTATTTAATTTAATAATTTCTTTAATTACCAAAACTAAATCTTCCTGGGTTAAAAGCGGGTTGTCGTTAGCTCCAATTTTCAAACGCTGGTTAAATTTGTAGCGGCCAACCGCAGAAAAATCGTAACGCTCAATATTAAAAAACATACCGGAAATTAAAGACCGGGCATTGTCGACTGTGGCTAAATCACCGGGACGAATTCTTTTGTAAACTTCCTTAAAGCCTTCGTCGGCGTTAGTCGACGCGTCTTTGGCTAAAGTATTTTGGATGTATTTAGTATCCGGATCAGTATCTATATCGGCAAACGCGGATAATATTTCTTCGTTGGATGATAAGCCGAAAACTCTTAATAAAGCCGTAATCGGAATTCTGCGCTTTCTGTCGATCTTCACCCCAATCACGCCGGCTGCGTCCGTGTCCAGCTCCAGCCAGGCACCGCGGTTGGGAATAATTTTCGCGCCGTAGAAATTTTTGTTACGGATATTTTCCGCTGTAAAAAATACTCCCGGAGATTTGATAAGCTGGTTAACCACCACGCGCTCCACGCCATTAATAATAAAGGTGCCGCGGGGAGTCATTAAAGGAAAATCGCCAAAATACACATCCTGGGTTTTGGTTTTACCTGTAACTTTGTTCAGCAATTTTGCTGAAACATAAAGCGGGGCTTCAAAAGTAGTGTTGCGCTCACGGGAAGTAAATTCGTCGTATTTAGATTTATCAAAAAAATACTCGCCAAAAGTCAGTTCCAAATTTTTACCCGTAAAGTCCTTAATTGAGCCAACTTCTCCCAAAAGCTCCTTTAAACCTTTTTCCACAAACCAGCGGTAGGAGTTAAGCTGAACCTCTATTAAATTAGGCAATAAGCCTTCGGTTTCGTGTTGTTTAGAAAAGAATTTGCGCACTCCGGTAGTTTTTACCGCAGGCTTGGCAGAAAACCCCGTTAAAAACTCCTTGGCTATATCACCCCGTTTTCTAGAGTTTTCTAAGGGGGTAAACAAATCTAAGCTTTGATTAGTAGATGGTTTTTTTGGCATAATTGTAATTTTGGGCAATAATAAAATTTAAGGACGCAAAAATTTACCCCTTATGAGATAATTCAAAAAGGCCTTTATTTATGGCTTATTTATGGGAAAAATGATGCAAACTTGGTTATCTTAATTTTGCCTTACGCCTAAAGCGGGTCGGCAATTTGTGACAAATAACTTCACCCCTAAGTCTTGTATGATATTTGTTTATGTATATTAGCATCTTTTAAAATATTGTCAACTCTCCCCGTTAGAAGTAAGTCACGGAACATTTATTGATATTGGTAGTTATTGAGGGTATAATCACAATTATGAATCAAGTCATTAAAGTCCAGAATTTAACCAAAACCTACCCTCTGCCCCGCGCCAAAGACGGGGTAAAAACCTTACAAGCCGTAAAAGGCATTTCTTTTTCCGTGGAAAAAGGAGAAATTTTTGGTATTTTGGGACCTAATGGAGCCGGTAAAACTACGACTTTGGAAATCATTGAAGGATTAAAGAACCAAAACTCGGGTAGCATTAATGTGTTGGGTTTTGATAACCTTAAATCCGGCGATGAAATAAAAAAAAGAATTGGCGTCCAGCTGCAGTCCAGCCAATATTTTCCCTATCTGGGTTTGGGTGAACTTTTAGATTTATTCGCATCACTTTATGGACAGAATGCAGATAAACCCACGCTGCTGGGCTTAGTAGATTTAAAGGAAAAAGAAAACGAACAGGTAAAAAATTTGTCCGGCGGACAAAAGCAGCGCTTTACCATTGCCAGCTCTTTAGTTAACCAGCCCGACATTTTATTTTTAGATGAACCAACCACCGGGCTTGACCCGGCCGCGCGCAGGCAAATGTGGAAACTAATTAAAGACATAAACTCAAAAGGTATAACAGTTGTTATTACCACTCATTATATGGAAGAAGCGGAATTTTTGTGCCACCGCGTTGCGATTATGGACAAAGGACAAATTTTAGAAATAGATGAGCCCAGAAAATTAATTGAAAAAATTTCTGACACAACTCAAGTTGCCTTTTTAACCGATCAAAATCTGGATGAAAAAATATTCAGCAGCTTGCCCGAAGTGGCTAAGATCTACACAAATTATCCCAAGATCATAATTGAACTCTCCAATTTAGATAAAATTTCTACCATCGTGAAAATATTAAAAGACAACAATATCCCTTTCTCCGGTTTCACCGTCAAAACCGCTTCACTCGAAGACGTATATTTAGATTTAACCGGACATGAATATGAAGAGGAGTAGTGTGATGCGAAAATCATGGCGCACATAATTTACAAAGAGCTTTCTTATCAAGTCTGGGGTATATTATTGAAAGCTCATAAAGAACTTGGTCCTTATGTCTCTGAAAAACAAGTCTGCGATAAGATTGAACACTATTTGAAGCTTGAAGGACTGCCCTACTCAAGAGAATATATTATTCCAGTCTCGTTTGAAGGCGAACACCCAGGAAGAAACAAAGCAGATTTTTTAGTTACTGATAAAATTATTCTGGAAATTAAAACCACTAGAAATCTAACACCACAAGACTATTACCAAATGCAGCGATATTTAAAGGCAACAAATAAAAAACTAGGTATTCTGGTTAATTTCCGCGATCGCTATTTAAAGCCAAAAAGAATACTAAACTCGTCTGCAAAAGAAGAGGATTAGTCCCGTTCGCAAGTTTGCATATTTCGCATTCGTTCGCATTTTAGCATTAACATTTATGAACTCATTCAAACAACTCTTTTTAGCTAATTTAAAAATCGTCTACCGCAACCACGCGGGCATTTTTTGGACAATTTTAATGCCTGCCTTTATTTATATTGCCCTTTCGGTTTTACCAATTGGCAAAGCCATTAACCCCATTGATAAATATTCCAATTTTGTTTTGCCTGGAATTATTGCCATGACAATAATGCAAGGCGGCATTTACGGACTGGCTTATTGGCTGGTGGATTTAAAAGCCCGCGGTGTAATCAAGCGGCTGTTAGTTACGCCTATAAAAATTTGGCAGCTAGTTTTGGCTTTGATAGCTGCCAGATCTGTAGTAATTTTTATTCAAGTAATTGTGCTTACTTTAATTGGCATTTTTGGCTTCCATGCAATTTTTGTCGGCAATATTTTGTCTGTCATTATTTTAGTTTTGTTGGGAGGCGGAATTTTCCTGCTTATGGGGCTTTTTATTTCCAACCTGGCCAGCTCTTACGAAGCCGCCGCGCCAATTACCACGGCCATAGGTTTACCGTTGACTTTCTTGGGTAATATTTTTTATTCGATAGATGTTTTACCTAAAACTTTAAGGATCATTGCGGAAATTTTGCCCATAACTTATCTGGCAGATGGGCTTAGGCAAGCCTATCTTTATTCTTTTGATCTTCACAAAATTGGAAAAGATATTTTAATCCTTTCCATTTGGCTGATAGTAATGTTGGTGCTTACAATTTCTGTTTTCCGGCTGAAAGAAGATTAAAATTTTCTGCCGATTCAAACTTCACCGATACATCTAACGCAAACCCCAAAGCCAAAGCATGAGTTACCCCTACCCGGGTCCCAGTAAAGGACCCGGGTCCTTTATTGCAAATGATTTCCTTTATACTTTCAACTTTCAACTTTCTACTTTTTATAAACTCCTCGAGTTTTTGAAGCGTTTCATGGCTGCGATGAGGATCAATTTTATAGGACCGCTTAATCAGTTTTCCATCAGCAGATAAAGCAAAAGTTACCTTATTAAAATCCGTTGTATCAATATAAAGTATCATCGACTTTATGAACTTTACCTGTCCGCCGAAGCCTTGGCGTAGGCGGATAACTTTATAAACCTGATGAACTAATATGAGCTAATTCTTCGTGTATCACCCTCACCTCATCCCACTCAATCCTTTTGTTGCCCGGTAAAACCAAAAATTGTTCGCTGCCTTTACCTGTCACCAGCACAATATCCTCTTTTTGGGCAGCTGATAACGCGCGCTTGATGGCTGCGCGGCGGTCCAAAATAATTTCGTAAGCTGGTTTTCTTAACTCAAAACTTTTTATCCCCTGCTCAATATCTTGAGCAATCTCCTGCGGGTCTGAATCATAAACATCGTCGTTAGTAACAATAATTTGGTCAGCATATTGCGCGCTAATTCTGCCAAATTCAAACCTTTTGCTTACATCGCGATGGCCACCGGTAGACCCAAAGACGTGGATAAGTCTGTTATGAGGCAGTTGGGTAGCTTCTTCCAAAGAAGCCTTAATTGAAGCCGGTTCGCAACCGTAATCGACAATAATTTTCAGACCCAAAATATTAGCAACGCTTTGCATTCTGCCTTTAAGGCCATAAAAAGTCTGTAAAGCCGCTTCCGCGTCATGTAAATCAACTTTTAAGATATTGGCGCAAGCCACGGCAAGCGCGGCGTTTTTAATGTTAAAACCTCCGAGCATGGGCAAAGTAAAATTTATGCCGTTAACTTCAAAGTCCATGGGTGGCTCTGATTTTAAAACTTTGGCAAAAAATACGGGGTTGGCGTCTCTGGTCTGGACTTGGTTAAAACTGACGCCAAATTTTTTTCCAGCAGTAAAGCTTAAAAAAAATCCGGACATGGGGTCGTCGCAATTGACGCCAATAACTTTTTGGCCAAAAAATGGCTTTTTGCCCATCTTACCCAGCCTGCCGAAGAGCTTAGCTTTGGCCAGCTTGTAATTGCCAAAGCCACCATGCGCTTCCAAGTGAGCGTGCGACAAATTGGTAAAAATTGCGACATCAAAATTTATGCCCAAATGCCGGTTCTGTGCCAAGCCTTCAGATGTGCATTCCACCACCGCGTATTTACAGCCGTTGTTTAGCATTTGCCTTAAACTTTTTTGTAACAGCCAGCCGCCAGGCATGCTTAAACCATGCTTATTGATAAATTCTTCTTTACCGTCAAAAAAATTTACAGTAGTAATGTAGCCACACTTTTTCCCGCTGTTATTTAATATATAGGCCAGCATGGCCGCGGTGGTAGATTTGCCTGTGGTGCCGGTAATGCCAATGACCACCATTTGCTCGCTGGGCCGGACAAAATAAAAGTTTCCGATGATGGCCACAGCACCATGATAAATGGGCCGGATAAGCTTTAGCAGCGGCTCTGGAATTATTTTTTTTATAAAATTTTTAATTACCATACCGGCCAAACAAATTAATGACAAACTCCAGATACTCGCCGCTATCCGCATCGGTAATTAAAACTCCGCCGTCGTAAAAGTCCGCGTTTCGTTCCTGCCTCATTTTGTTTCCCAATATCAACACATCTTCGCTCTCAAGCAGACTGCCCATTTTCTCTATAATTTTATAATGATGCCCGAAACGGCTTCTGACTTTATAGCCTTGTTTGGCAATTAAAACAATGCCCAACTTAATAAAGGCTTCATAGGCAAATTTAAAACGCACTTCTGCAATGTCGGTCTTGACAGCGATGTCCAAATCACGCCGCGCCGAATGCCAATGCCTTTCTAACTGGTCCTGCGTGAAATCAAAAGGCTGAAAAAATTCTGTTTCAAAACCGGTCATATGACTTTTATTACTTTATCGCTAAATATATTTTTAACAAAAGCATTGCCCTGCGACTGCTTTTTTTTAAATTCGGCTTCGGACATGCTGGTTATGTTTATCTCTCTTCCGAGCAGTTGTTGTAAAGGCAAAATTGCCCTTTGCAAATCCAAAACCTTATGAGAACCTATGGCTAAAATATCAATATCGCTTAAACCGGTAAATTTACCTTTTGCGTAGGAGCCATAAATATAAGCTTGTTTTAAATCAGGCAGATTTTTCAGCTTGCGTTTTAACTCCTGCTCCCATCCAAATTGTGAAAAAAATAGTTCCCGGTAATGCGTGAGCAGCGGGGATTTGCCGGCCAGCTGAAAATACCGCTGGTTACCTTTAAAACTGCTTTTGAGCAGTCCCTCCCTTTCTAACTCCTTTAATTTTCTATCAGTATTTTTTGCGTCCAAATCTAAAATCCTAGCCAGCTCGCGGATGTAACGCTCGGCTTGGGGATTAATAAAATAATAATTTAATATCTTTTGCACAATTTTGGAACGAAAGGAAATCATATATTATTACCACAGTTGTGGTCATCTTATACCACAAACTAGCTTTTGTCAAATTAACTAGAACGTTTCGCCTAGCGACGCAAACGGTTAACAAAACGCAGCAGTCTGTAAATTTTATATAACCAGGGTTTAACAATCATATCATAAGCCCCGGCGTATTCTTTGATGCCG